>NZ_CACSJY010000003.1:0-214579 GCF_902706155.1 Pseudomonas sp. 18058 | reverse complement strand
CTTTTGATCTTGAAACAACGTCAAAAGATCGCAGCCTGCGGCAGCTCCTACATGGAATATCGCGTTACGGCTGATCGTTATAGACGAACTTAGGCATTTCCCAGTGGAAGCGGATCGCCAGCAGGCGCAGCAGGAAGCCGCCGAACAACGTAATCAGGATCGCCTGTTCGCTTGGCACATTCAGATACAGGCAAAGCATGTAACACCACGCCGCGGCGAACGAGACGCTGGCGTAGAGTTCTCGGCGGAAGATCAGCGGGATGTCGTTGCAGAAGATGTCGCGGAGGATGCCGCCGAAGACGCCGGTGATCACGCCGCTGACCGAGGCAACCAGCATGCCGTGGCCCATTTCCAGTGCGGTCATGCAGCCGATCAGGGTGAAGGCCACCAGACCGACGGCGTCGAGCACCAGAAACAGTGAGCGCAGGTGGCGCATCCAGCGGGCGGTGAACACGGTGAACATCGCCGCGACCGAGGTCAGCACCAGGTATTCCGGGTGTTTGACCCACGTCAGCGGGTAGTGTCCGAGCAGTACGTCGCGCACCGAACCGCCGCCCAATGCCGTGACGCAGGCGATCAGCACCACGCCAAACCAGTCCATGCCGCGACGACCGGCAGACAGCGCGCCGGTCATGGCTTCAGCGGTGATGGCAATCAGATAGAGCATCAGCAACATGGTGGCGATCCAGTCAGGAAGGCGCGCAGTCTAGCCATTTCGGTGCGGCACCAAAAGAGGGCGCCGCAGCAAACACAAAACCCCGTAGGAGCTGCCGCAGGCTGCGATCTTTTGATCTTTGTTTTAAACCTCAAAAACAAGATCAAAAGATCGCAGCCTGCGGCAGCTCCTACAGGGATCGCATCAGAACTTGATGAAGTGCTTGCGGTAGTGCTGCAGCTCGGCGATCGATTCGCGAATATCGTCCAGCGCCAAATGGGTGCTGCCCTTTTTGAAGCTGTCGCGTACGTCCGGTGCCCAGCGTGCCGCCAGTTCCTTGAGCGTCGAGACGTCGAGGTTGCGGTAGTGGAAATAGCTTTCCAGCGCTTTCATGTGGGTATAAAGGAAGCGCCGATCCTGGCAGATGCTGTTGCCGCAGATCGGCGACTTGCCCTTCGGCACCCATTTCTCGAGGAAGGCGATGGTTTCCGCTTCGGCTTCGGCCATGCTGATGCGGCTGTCGCGCACGCGCTGGGTCAGGCCGGAGTTGCCGTGGGTGCGGGTGTTCCATTCGTCCATGCGCGCGAGCACTTCGTCGCTGTGGTGGATGGCGATCACCGGGCCTTCGGCCAAGGTGTTGAGGTCACTGTCGGTGACGATGGTGGCCATTTCGATGATGACGTCGTTGTCCGGGTCAAGGCCGGTCATTTCGAGGTCGATCCAGATCAGATTCTGCGGGTTTTGCATGTTTCGGCTCCTGAGCAATGCTGCGCAGTTTAGCCTAGGCCGGCTGCCGGGCGTGCTAAACTCGCGGCCGTTTTACCTAATCGCTGCATTCTTCAGACGGAACACCCATGGCCAAACGCCAACTCAATCGTCGTCAAAACTGGCGCATCGAAAAGATTCAGGGCGAACGCGCCGCACGCGCCGCCAAACGCGAGTCCTCGGCTGTCGAAGCCCTGGAGGGCGGCGACCTGGGCCCGGAACAGACCGGTCTGGTGATCGCTCACTTCGGCGTGCAAGTCGAAGTCGAGGCCATTGACGGCGAACAGGCCGGCCAGGTTTTCCGCTGCCACTTGCGCGCCAACCTGCCTGCACTGGTGACCGGCGACACGGTTGTCTGGCGTGCCGGCAATCAGGGCATCGGTGTGATCGTCGCGCAATTGCCGCGTACCACCGAACTCTGCCGTCCGGACAGCCGAGGCCAGTTGAAGCCGGTCGCGGCCAACGTCGACATGATCGTCATTGTCTTCGCCCCGCTGCCCGAGCCGCATGCCAACCTGATCGACCGCTATCTCGTCGCCGCCGAACACGCCGGCATCCGCCCGTTGCTGCTGCTGAACAAATTCGACCTGATCGACGAGCACAACGCACCGGCGCTCAATGCGCTGCTGGCGGTGTACCGCACGCTCGGTTATCCGGTGCTGGAAGTGTCGGCGCACCACGGTGACGGCATGGAACAGCTGCAAAAGCAGCTCGACGGACGCATCAGCGTGTTCGTCGGTCAGTCCGGTGTCGGCAAGTCGTCGCTGGTCAACAGCTTGCTGCCTGAAGTCGAAACCCGCGTCGGGCCGCTGTCCGAGTTGTCCGGTCAGGGCACGCACACGACGACCACCGCGCGCCTGTTCCACTTCCCCGGCGGCGGTGAGCTGATCGACTCCCCGGGTATCCGTGAATTCGGCCTCGGCCACGTCAGCCGCGCCGATGTTGAAGCCGGTTTCATCGAGTTCGACGACCTGCTCGGCACTTGCCGTTTCCGCGACTGCAAGCACGACCGCGAACCCGGTTGTGCGTTGCTCAAAGCTCTGGAAGACGGCCGCGTTCAGCAACAGCGCATGAACAGCTACCGCTCGATCATCGCCAGCCTGCCCGAAAACGGCTATTAAACAGTCGCACCGGCAGCCCTTTCCCCAAGGGCTGCCGGAGGTCGGTTTTTCCCTGACACCCTCCTCCCTTTTTTAAACATCGGTCTTTTCTGTAGGACTTTTGCACGCCTGCTTGCAGGACATTTCTCTTTCTTCGCCCAAGCCTTGTGGGCACGCTTCATGAGCCTACATTGAGTTCCTCGTCGCACGTTCGCGCCCCAGAGGACCCCCCATGCAAACCTACCATTTGTTCATCAGCCACTCGTGGAACTACTCCCACGCCCACGACAATCTGGTGCGCCTGCTCAGTGCCCACCCCGACTTCACCTACAAGAATTTTTCGGTGCCGCCGCACAACCCGATCATGGGCGCGCAGACTGACAAACAGCTCGAAGAAGCCATCGAAAACAAGATTCGTCCGTGCTCGGCGGTGCTGATCATGGCCGGCATGTATTCGACCTACAGCAAGTGGATCAACAAGGAAATCGAGATCGCCAAGCGCATGGGCAAGGTGATCATCGCGGTGAAACCGTTCGGCGCCGAGCGCATTTCCACGGTGGTGCGTAACGCCGCACACGCCGAATGCGCGTGGAACACCAACAGCATCGTCGGCGCGATCCGCCTGCACACGGCGGCCTGATCATGCGCAAGGGACTGTTTATCGGCATCAACGACTACACGCATATTTCGCGCCTGAGCGGTTGCAGCAATGACGCCATGGCCATGGCCTCGGTGCTGAAAACCGACGCCGACGGCGACCCCAACTTCAAGAACGTCGTGCTGACGTCGGCTGAGGATTACCTGGGTCGGGAGATGCTCGAAGACCAGATCCGCGAGCTGTTTTCCGGCGACTGCAATGTCGCCCTGCTGTATTTCGCCGGGCATGGCGGTTTCGATACCGACAATGACGAAGGCATGTTGCTGCCCCAGGATTATCGCAACGCCAAGGACGGCATCCGCATCAGCGACATCCTCAACTGGGCGAGCAAAGCCACACGCATCAAGAACAAAGTGATCATCCTCGATTGCTGCCAAAGCGGCGCCGCCGGTGAAGTGCGCGCCTTGCGCAGCGAAAGCAGTGTGGTCGGCGAAGGCATGACCATTCTGACCGCGTGCAAAAAGGAAGAACCGGCCATGGAAGGCGCGCAACACGGCGTGTTTACCGGATTGCTGCTGCAGGCTTTGCACGGCGGCGCGGCGAACATTCTCGGCAAGATCACGCCCGGCAGCCTCTACTCCTTCGTCGACAACGCGCTCGACGCGTGGGAACAACGCCCTGTGTTCAAGACCAATGTGTCGCAGTTCATTTCCCTGCGCGAAGTCTCGCCGCTGATCCCCAAAGAGATCCTGCGCAAACTGCCCGAATGGTTTGCCGAAGCCGAATCGACCTACCCGCTCGATCCCAGCTACGAACCGACCGAGGCCAGCTTCAATCCGGAACACGGCGAGGTCTTCGCGCAACTGCAGAAGTGCAATCGCCACAGCCTGATCGAACCGGTCGACGCCGAGCACATGTACTACGCCGCCCTCCACTCCACCGGCTGCCGCCTCACCGCGCTCGGCGCCTACTACCGCGAACTCGCAATCAAAGGACACTTCTGATGCCTGTGTTTATCAGCTACCGCCACATGGATCGTATGCAGGCCATGGCGATCAACAGTCGTCTGAAACAGGCGAACATCAAGACTTATCTGGATGTGCTCGATCCGGAATCACAGACCACCGACGACATCACCGGCGTCATCACCCGCAACATCACCGAGTGCACGCACTTGCTGGCGGTGGTGTCGGAGCGGACGGCTTCGTCGTGGTGGGTGCCGTTCGAGATTGGCGAGGCGACCATCAGCAACCGGCGGATCTGCTCGTTCAAGACCGGGCCGGCGGAGCTGCCGCTGTATCTGGATAAATGGCCGAAATTGAGTACGGATAAAGATCTGGATTTCTTTATTGATGCTTATCGTGAGGAAGTGACGAACAAGCGCTCGGTGATGCTGGATTCGATGAGTGAGTCGATGAAGGGGACTTACAAGAGGAATGCCGAGCAGTTTCATGATCAGTTGAAGGGCAGGATTCGGCGGGGGTTTTGAGACCTCACTGACCGCCTTCCAATCATTTTCGTGGCGTTACGAAAATGATCTGCAAAATGAAACCGACAGCCACAAAAAAGCCGACATCACTGTCGGCTTTTTCGTTTCTTACTGCTTCGGCGCAGGAGCCGGCGCTGGCGCTGGCGCCGCACTCCCCGGTTCCGCCGGTTTCGGCGCGGCGTCATCAAACAAGTTCAGCCGTTCACGCAACTCATGCGGCGGCACCGGTTGCTGATCCGCCGGCAGAGCATTCGGATCAACCGGCGTTGCCGGGGTGGCGCCGTTGTGGCTTTCATCGACTGGTTTCGCTGCGTCTGCACCTTGCGCGCCCTCGATCGCTTCCTGGGCCTTTTTGGTCAGGACGACGATGTCGATACGACGGTTGACCGGATTGAACGGGTTTTCCCGGTCGAACAGCGCCGACGAGGCATAACCGACGACCCGCGCCACTTGCGCATCCGGATAGCTACCCGCTACCAGTGCACGACGTGCAGCGTTGGCGCGGTTGGCCGACAGCTCCCAGTTTCCGAAATCGCCGGTGCCAGTGTACGGCTTGGCGTCGGTGTGGCCGCTGATGCTGATTTTGTTCGGCACCGCTTTGATCGTATCGGCCATCGCCAGCAGGATGTCTTCGAAATACGGCTTCAGGCGTGCAGAACCTGAGTCGAACATCGGCCGGTTTTCAGCGTCCATGATCTGGATGCGCAAACCATTCGGAGTGATCTCGAAGAGGATCTGATCCTTGAATTTCTGCAGCTGCGGGTTCTCGTCAACCTTGTTCTGCAGTTCTTGCAGGAGCAGTTCCAGACGTTCTTTCTCGACCTGCTCGGCCATGCCTTCGACCTGTTCGGTGTCGACGGTGACCTTGTCTGGTTGCGGCTGGGATTTCACCTCAGGGTTGAGGGTGTTTTCCGGCGCCAGGGTCGGCGTGCCGCCCAAGTCGATGATGTACGGCGTGCCGCTTTCGGAGAAGCCGACCGGGTCTTTGAAATAACCGGCGATGGCGATCTTCTGCTCGGGTGTGGCGGTGGACAACAGCCACAGCACGAGGAAGAACGCCATCATCGCCGTCGCAAAGTCGGCGAAGGCGATTTTCCACGCCCCGCCGTGATGCCCACCGGCTATGCGCTTGACGCGCTTGATGATAATCGGCTGATTATTTTCCATGACTTAGCGACCGCGAACCGCTTGTTCCAGCTCGGCGAAGCTTGGACGGTGCGCCGGGTACAGCACTTTGCGCCCGAACTCCACTGCCAGCGACGGCGGCATGCCGGAAGCCGAAGCCACCAGCGAGGCCTTGATGGCTTCGTAAACGTTCAGCTCTTCCTTGGCGTCGTGGGCCAGCGAATGCGCCAGCGGGCCGAAGAAACCGTACGCGGCGAGAATACCGAAGAAGGTACCGACCAGTGCCGCACCGACGTGCAGACCGATGGATTTCTGATCGCCTTCACCCAGCGAGGCCATGGTCACCACGATACCGAGTACCGCCGCAACGATACCGAAACCCGGCATGGCGTCGGCGATGCCGTTCACCGCGTGGGATGGGTGTTCGAGGTCTTCTTTAAGGCTGTACAGCTCCATGTCGAACAAGCCTTCCAGCTCGTGCGGGGCCATGTTGCCGGACGACATGATGCGCAGGTAATCGCAGATGAACGCGGTCATGCGTTCATCTTTGAGCACGGCCGGGTACTTGGCGAAGATCGGGCTCGCGGCGGCATCTTCGATGTCGCCCTCGATGGCCATCATGCCTTCGCGGCGGCTCTTGTTGAGGATCTCGTAGATCAGACCCAGCACTTCCAGATAGAACGTGTGGGTGAAGCGCGAACTGAACATGCTCAGGGACTTCTTGAGCACGTGCATCGTCATGTAGCCGGGGTTGGCCTGCAGGAACGCACCGAGTGCCGCGCCACCGATAATCAACACCTCGAAAGGCTGGATCAGGGCGGCAATTTTGCCGTGGGAAAGCACGTATCCGCCGAGCACGCTCGCGAATACGACGATGATGCCGATAATTTTAGCCATAGGTAGAAAGTACTTATTTAAGTCGGGTTCAAGGTCATATTCGGAAGTTAAAAAATCTCTTCTTCTACTTATCGGCAAAACTGCGCCAGACTATAGCCAGTTCAGGCGAAAAGCCAATTTAGCCCATGCCGGGCGCGTCTAAAGCAGATGAAGATCCCGTCCAGACATGGCTAATGAAACGAACGTCCCACACGCAAAACCGACCACCCTCGAAGGCTGGGTCAAGCTGCTCGACAGCGTTCGCCTGCCCGTGCCGCAAGAGGCACACGACAAGGTCTGTCGCGCGATCCGTGATAACCGCAGCTCGCTGCGCGACATCGCCGATTTAATGCAGGACAGCCCGGCGCTGGCCTTGAGCATCATCCGTGAGGCCAATCGTCACACCCACGGCAACATGGGCACGCCGGCGGAAAATCTGGAAGTGGCGATCAACCGTCTCGGCCTCGCCCGCACCGAAGAATTGCTCGCGCGCCTGCCAGCCGAACCGCAGATGCAAATCCCCAAGGCCCTGCGCCAATTGCAGATGATCAGCCAGCACGCGACGCAACAGGCCAATGGCTTTTTCGCCAGTCGCCTGGCGCGGCTGTGGCAGGACATTCATTGGGGCAGCCTGTTGTTTCTGTCGCCGCTGTGGCCACTGGCGCTGACTTATCCACAGTTGCTCGAAGAGTGGGAGCTGCGGGTTATCCACAAGGGCGAGTCGGCGCGCACCGTCGAAAAGCAATTGTTCGGCGTGCGCCTGCTGCGGATCGCGGAAGCGCTGGTTGCGGTCTGGCACCTGCCGATCTGGGTGCAGCAAGGCTATAAATTGTTGCTCAGCGAACAGCGTGAACTGGTCAAAGTGCTGCGCATCGCCCGCGACAGCGAACACCCGCTGCGCCAGCAAAATCGCCTCGACGATGACCCGACTTTGCGCCGCTGGCTCAACCAACCGGCCAACACCGTGCTGCTGGCCAACGGTCTGGCGCTGTCAGCGCAACAGGCCTGGGACAGTCCGCACAGTGAACGCTGGCAGTACCTGACCAGCCTATATCTGCAGATTTCCATGGACGAGGTGCAGCAACAGTTGCACCAACAAGCCGCGAACAGTGCCCGGCAACATGCGATGCCTGATTTGTGGCACCCGGCGGTTTCGCTGTTGTGGCCGTGGGGCACTCGTCGTTTACCCGCCGGGATGTTGCCCGCCGCCGCGCCGACCTCTGAAGACCTGGGCCAGTGGCGTAAGCAATGCGCCGAACTGCTGGCCGAGCCGAGCCGTTTCACCAATGCCATGAGCCTGACCGTCGCCGCCCGCGATGCGCTGGTGGCCAGCGGCATGCGCCGGGTGATGGTCCTGATGGCTGACCGCACGCAATCCAATCTGCGCGTGAATCAAACCTTCGGCCTGCCGAAAGAAGCGGCAGCGCTGAATTTTGTCGTCAGCCAGAGCAGCGCCCTGCAACGTTTACTCGCGCAACAGGCGCAGGTGCGGATCAACCCGGACAACAACGCACAATTTTCCGCGTTGCTGCCATCGGGCCTGCGCACGCTGTTTCGCGGTGAGCATTTGTTCCTGCGTTCATTGGTCAACAATGGCCGGGTGATCATGATCGTCGTCGCCGATCAGGGCGGCGGGCCGTTTGCCGACATCACCGTGCAGGCCTTTGGCAAAACCGCGCAGTGCATCGAAAAAGCCCTGCACAGCTTTAGCAGCCGTGGCCGATGAGGCTGCGCTACAATCCTCCCCTTTGTGCTCTGGAGACCTCGCATGTCTGACTTCTCTGGCTTGCCGCTCGTCATCGAACCGAGCGACCTGCTGCCTCGGCTTGAGTCTGAAGAGCTGATTCTGGTGGATCTGACCAGTGCCGCCCGCTACACCGAGGGACATCTCCCCGGCGCGCGCTTTGTCGACCCCAAGCGTACCCAGCTCGGCCAGCCGCCGGCGCCGGGTTTGCTGCCGGCCAAAGCCGATCTGGAAGCATTGTTCGGCGAGCTGGGTCATCGCAAGGACGCGGTCTACGTGGTTTACGACGACGAGGGCGGCGGCTGGGCCGGGCGCTTCATCTGGTTGCTCGACGTAATCGGTCACCACAAGTACCACTATATAGACGGTGGTTTGCCGGCGTGGCTGGCGGATGGCATGCCGATGTCGATTCAGGTGCCGGCAGCCGTCGGTGGCCCGCTGCCGCTGACCCTGCACGACGAGCCGACCGCGACCCGCGAATACCTGCAAAGCCGTCTCGGGGCTGCCGATCTGGCGATCTGGGATGCGCGCGGGCCGCTGGAATACTCCGGCGAGAAAGTGCTGGCCGCCAAGGCCGGGCACATTCCCGGCGCGGTCAATTTCGAATGGACGGCGGGCATGGACAAGGCGCGTCAGCTGCGAATTCGTACTGACATGCCGCAGATCCTCGAAGACCTCGGGATCACCAAGGACAAAGAAATCATTACCCACTGCCAGACCCATCACCGGTCGGGCTTCACTTATCTGGTGGCCAAATCCCTCGGTTATCCGCGGGTCAAAGGCTACGCCGGTTCCTGGGGCGAATGGGGCAACCACCCTGACACGCCAGTCGAGATTTAAGGTTTTTAAGGACAACTAATGAAAGAGCGTCTGTTTATCCTCAGTCAGTACCTGCTGCCTCATCACCTGCTGTCGCGCCTGGCCGGCTGCGTTGCCGAGTGCCGCGTGCGCTGGTTCAAGAATGCGTTCACCCAGTGGTTCGCCAAGCGTTATCAAGTCGACATGTCGCAAGCGCTGGTGGAAGACCTGACCGCTTACGAGCACTTCAACGCCTTCTTCACCCGCGCCCTGAAAGACGGCGCGCGTCCGCTGGACGAAACCCCGGGCGCGATCCTCAGCCCGGCCGACGGTGCGGTCAGCCAGCTCGGTCCGATCGAACACGGTCGCGTGTTCCAGGCCAAGGGCCACAGCTTCAGCGTGCTCGAACTGCTCGGCGGTGATGCGGCCAATGCGGCACCGTTCATGGGCGGCGACTTCGCCACTATTTACCTGTCGCCGAAGGACTACCACCGCGTGCACATGCCGCTGGCCGGCACCCTGCGCGAGATGGTCTATATCCCGGGCCGGATTTTCTCGGTGAATCAGACCACCGCTGAAAACGTGCCGGAACTGTTCGCTCGCAACGAGCGTGTGGCGTGCATTTTCGACACCGAGCGCGGCCCGATGGCGGTGGTGCTGGTCGGCGCGATGATCGTCGCTTCGATTGAAACCGTGTGGGCCGGTCTGGTCACCCCGCCGAAGCGTGAGCTGAAAACCTTCCGCTACGACGAAGCCGCGCGTGCGCCGATCCATCTGGAGAAAGGTGCTGAACTGGGCCGCTTCAAACTGGGCTCGACCGCAATCGTGCTGTTCGGCCCGGATCAAGTGAAATGGGCTGAAGAACTGGTTGCCGGTTCGCCGGTGCAGATGGGCCAAGGCCTGGCACTGCCAAACGCCTGATTCCAGAAACACACAATCCTTGTAGGAGCTGCCGCAGGCTGCGATCTTTTGATCCTGGTTTTAAGATCAAAAGATCGCAGCCTGCGGCAGCTCCTACACGTTGTTTTGTTGATCGTTCCCACGCTCTGCGTGGGAATGCAGCCGTGGACGCTCCGCGTCCGAAGATCAAAAGATCGCAGCCTGCGGCAGCTCCTACACGTTGTTTTGTATGCATCTTCAATGACGATGCGTTGAGGCAGAACACCCGCTCGCTTATTTGCTGCTATGGTTTTTGGCATGAGCCAGACCATCCCTCCCCCACAGCTGCGCGCCCCGACCCCGAGTCAGCCGCGCCTGTCATTTTGCGAAGCCACTCCGCGCGACCTCAAGCGCTGGATCGCCGGCCTGCCCAAGGCCAACATCGGCGAAACCGCCCGTCAGTTGTATCAAGGCCTCGGCGAACTCAACCAATTACTCACCCCCAGCGACAATCGTCAGCACCTGCTCGAATTGCTGCGGCCCGAGGTGTATTTCGTCTGTCAGCATCTGGAGCGACATTTCCTGCATCAGGCGATCATGCTCGATGAGCGTTCGCGCAAGATCAGCAATCTGTGTCAGGCCCTGCAAAGTCATCTGGCGATCGGTTACAAACAGATCGTCCTGAGGATTGCGCCGAAGTACAGCAAGGATCGTGCGGCGCTGCTCGGTTTGGCGTTGCAGCGCGCGGTGCATGCGTTGAAGGGCCAACTGGTTCGCGCAACCCAGCTGTACAGTCCGCCGCCAGAGCATTTGTGGTTTGAGCTGCATCAGCTCTATCGCACCTCGTGTGAATTGCAGCTGCAACAGCGGCGCGTGCATGACGATCTGGCCAGCCTGACCACCGAGTTGAGCCTCGAACAAACTTACATCGCCGCCCTGCTCCTCGGCAGCGCGCGCTGCAATCAACTGCGCCAGAACCAGATCGCCCGCCTTGCCGAAGAGCTTGAACCATGGAGCGCCCTGCTCAAGCTGCACCCCGGTACGCCCGACGACGGCCTGTTTGCGATCAGCGCCGAACTCGATGTCGGCCCGCGTTACCGCAGCATGTTCCGCAGAGAGCAACGCGCCGGTTTGCTCGGCTTCGATCCGCAACCGCTGGTGAATACCCTCGAAGCGCATTTGCTGCATCAGGACACGTCCAAGCCTTTGCCCGTCCCGACCGGGCTGAGTTTCGACACGCTGCAACATTTACACGCGACGTGGGGCGAAGCGGCTGAACGCAGTTTTCAGCGCACCGTCGGCCAAGGCAATCTGACCGTGTGCGTCGGCATGAGCGCCCTGCACTTCTACCTTGGCGGCGAGCGCAGTTTCAGCGACATGCTCAAACATCCGGGCGCCCGCGCAGCGAATTTCAGCCACGCCGTGGCCGAGGGTGAAAAGGACAGCTGGAGCCAGGCCTTCGATGCCGCGCCACAGAACAACGAGGAGTTTTTGCCCTACGAAGAAATCCAGTACGACCACCTCGGCGAAGATGAAAGCAGCGCCGACGCCGCACCGCACTATCCGACCTACTCATTGCCCGTGATCAATCACAGCCCCGGCGGCTACTGTTTAGGCTGGCCGAAAGAAGTGCCCGCCGAGTTGCAGGCCGGGGAAATGCTCGGCATTCAGGACAGCGTCAGTCTGGGCTGGAGCATCGCGGTGATTCGCTGGATTCGTCAGGTGCGCGGCGGCGGCACGCAAATGGGCATTGAACTGGTGGCGCCACACGCGCAGCCCTGCGGCTTGCAACTGGTGCGTTCGCGGGACGATCACAGCCAGTATTTGCGTGGATTATTGTTGCCTGAGATCAGCGCCATTGACGTGCCCGCGACGCTGCTAGCACCGCGCCTGCCGTTTCAGGAGGGCAGCAAAGTGCTGATCAACACCCACGGCGAAGAACACCGCGCCGGGCTGGATCGGCGGGTGGCGAGTACGCACAGTTTTAATCAGTTCGCTTACCGCTCGCTGGAAGCCGCGCAGAATGGCGGGAGCGAGGAGGATTTTGATTCGTTGTGGAAGTCGCTATAAAGCAAAAGATCGCAGCCTTCGGCAGCTCCTACAGGAGAAAAACCATGTAGGAGCTGCCGAAGGCTGCGATCTTTTGATCTTTAATTACAACTGCCCATCACGATCACGGAAACCCAGCAAATACAGCACACCATCCAGACCCAACGTCGAAATCGCCTGCTTCGCCGATTGCTTCACCAACGGCTTGGCCCGGAACGCCACACCCAGCCCGGCAATTGCCAGCATCGGCAGATCGTTAGCGCCATCGCCCACGGCAATGGTCTGCTCCAGACGCAAACCTTCCTTGTGTGCCAACTCTTTCAGCAAATCAGCCTTACGCTGCGCATCAACAATCGGCTCGATCGCTACGCCGGTGCACTTGCCGTCGACCACTTCCAGTTCGTTGGCGAACACGTAGTCGATGCCGAGTTTGGCCTGCAATTGCTTGGCGAAATAGGTGAAGCCGCCAGACAGGATCGCGGTCTTGTAACCCAGACGTTTGAGCTCGGCGAACAACGTTTCCGCGCCTTCGGTCAGACGCAGCGAAGCGCCGATCGAATCAAGCACGCTGACGTCAAGGCCTTTGAGCAGCGCCAGACGTTCTTTGAAACTGGCGCGGAAATCCAGCTCGCCGGACATCGCCCGTTCGGTAATGGCCGACACTTGCTCGCCGACACCGGCAGCCTTGGCCAGCTCATCGATCACTTCCGCTTCGATCAGCGTCGAGTCCATGTCGAACACGGCCAGACGCCGGTTGCGACGGAACAGCGAGTCTTCCTGGAAGGCGATGTCGACGTTCAGCTCTTGGGCGACGCTGAGGAATTCGGCGCGCAAGGCCTGCGGATCGGCCGCTTCGCCACGCACGGAAAACTCGATGCAGCCCTTGCCCTTGTCCGCCGGCGTGTCCAGCGGCATGCGACCCGACAGACGGTCGATGTGGTCGATGTTCAAACCGTACTTGGCCGTGATCGCACTGACGGCCTGCAATTGGCCGGCGGTCACTTTGCGGGTCAGCAAGGTCACGATGTGGCGTTTTTTGCCCTGGTTGCCCACCCATTGCTGGTAATCCTCTTCGGACACCGGGGTGAAGCGCACCTGCTGGTCGAGCTCGTAGCCCTTGAACAGGATGTCCTTGAGCACGGATTTGCCTTGCTCGGAGTCGGGAATTTCAACCAGGATGCCGAACGACAGGGTGTCGTGGATCACCGCCTGACCGATATCGAGAATGTTCACACCACCTTGTGCCAGAACACCGGTAATGGCTGCCGTCAGACCCGGACGGTCGACTCCCGTGATGTTAATCAGGACGATTTCGCGCAACGCGCACCCCCGCAACTGGAAAAAAACCGCATTCTACCCACTTTCAGTGACCATCGGGCACCGTCAGCGCTTTGCCGGTCTAGGGCCTGTCGCTATACTGCGCGTCAACTTCACGGACAAAAGAGCCGAGCTCAGTGAACCGGCCCACGCCAGTTAAAACCGATAACTTCTTCCTGCTGATCTTCCGTGCACTGCGCCACCGCCGTGTACCGATTGCATTGCGCATTGCCAGCCATAACGTGATCCTGGTCGCTCTGGCCCTGGTGATCTATGCCGGCGTGATGGGTTTGCAATTCAAGCAGGCCATGCACCAGCAGGCCGATGCGCTGGGCGAAAGCCTGACCACGCAGACCGCGACCTCTGCCACGGAGCTGTTGGTGTCCAACGACATCCTCAGCCTCAACGTGCTGCTCAACAACCTGACCAAGAACAAACTGGTGGCCCACGCGGCGATCTACAGCGTGGATAATCGCATCCTCGCCGAGTCCGGTCAGCGGCCCAAGCACAGCCTGTTGGGCGAAGCCGAAGGCATGTACGAGAGCAAGATCACGTTCCAGGACGTGACCGCCGGGCAACTGCGCATCAGCCTCGACATGGATCAGTTCCAGCAGCCGATGACCATCAGCCTGCAAAGCATGGGCATTCTCAGCGGGATTCTGTTGGCGCTGTCGCTGGCCCTGAGCCTGCGCATTGGCCGTAATCTGTCGACGCCACTGCTGCAATTGCGCGTGTGGCTGCGCAACATCGACGAGTACACGCCAGGCACGGATCGTCAGGACGAGATCGGCGATCTGGCGCGTCAACTGCACGCCAACTACGCCCCCGAGCCAGCGCCCGTGCCTGAACCGGAACCCGAGCCGGAATTCGAAGAAGAGGACGACGAGCCCGAGTTCGAAGTGCGCAACCTGCGCGATCCGAGCTTCGACGAAAGCCGTCCGATGGCCGCCCAGAAACCGGCGCCACGCCACGTCGTCAGCACCGTTGAAGACGATGAAGACGACGATGCGTTTGCCGATCTGCGCAACGAATCGCTCGATGCAGCACCGCAACCGGTCGTGCGCAAAGCCACGCCGAGCGTGCCGCAACACAGTGCGGTGCTCGCCGTGCAACTGGGTTCGCAGGAACAACTGCGTCGCCTGCCGCGTGCGCGTCTGGAAGAATTACTGGAACGTTATCGCGACTGCCTCGATCAGGCGGCTTCGTTGTATCAGGGTGAAATCGAAACCTTGAACGACGGCAGCACGCTGATGCTGTTCCACACCGAAGACAGCGGCGACGATTACCTGACCAACGCGATCTGCTGCGGCGAGCTGCTGCGCGCGCTGGGCCATCAGTTGCAGATTGAAGTCGCGGACAGCGGCATCACCCTGCAATTGCAGTTGGGCCTGACCTTGGGCGATGAGCTGTTTGGGTTGAGCCAGATCGATCTGCTGCTGACGGATTCGGCGCAGGATGCTTTGGCCCTGTCGCAGCACAGCCGCAATCTGCTGCTGGTGGAACGCAAGATTGGTGACGACGCGCTGATCCGCCAACGCGCGCGAATCCGCCCGATCGCCAGCCCTGAGGGGGCTTGCTGTGTGGAGCGGTTGATGGAGCCTTATCCGTCGATGCTGGAACGGCAACTGGCGCGGATGCATGAGCGTCGGGCTTAAGCGTTCGGCCTGAAACACAGAAGCCCGCAGACGAGTGATTGTCTGCGGGCTTTTTTGTGGGTGACTGAAAAGCCCCTCACCCTAGCCCTCTCCCAAAGGGAGAGGGGACTGATTGGGGGATATTGCAGAGCTGCACCGACTTGAACGCCCAGCTGTGAATCCATAATCGCCAAGCGCTTGCAGGTCGACGTATGACGCCAGACACCTCGGTCAGTCCCCTCTCCCTCTGGGAGAGGGTTAGGGTGAGGGGCTTTTGATCTTTCACGCAGAACCCCAGACACAACAAAGCCCGCACAAGGCGGGCTCTGTTTTAACTCGATCCAGCGTTAGAAGCGGAACACTTCCATATCCGTCCGAATCGGCGAAGCCATTGGAATCTTCGGCTGCTTATCCGCGTCCGCCGCCGGCGCTGCCGGTTTCGGTGCCGATTTACGCGGCGCTTCAGCCACCGGAGGCTGATTAGCCAACGGCTTCAACGCCACCGACAATTGCTCAGCCAGACGCTGCAACAAAATCCCCTGCGCCTGAACCTGCGAAGCCGTACTGCCCGCATGCAGCTCTTGCAGATGAATGATGCGGTTATCCCGCACCTGACCACGGCGGTCAATCAAACGCCACTGCGCATCCAGGATCGCCGGTTGTTTAACGCCGGAGTCCAGACGCGTGATGGTCAGCAACACCTGCACATCCGGGGTAAACCCGCTGGTGGCCGGTGCCAGCACCACACGTTGGCTGTCGAGGTGACCCGCGACCTGACGCATCAACAACTGATCGATATCCGACGAAAGGCTGCCGGCCCAACGACCATCGGTCGCCGCTTGCAGGCTGCCGTCCGGTTGACGTTGCAGCAGTGTTTCCCGTTGCAGGTAATCAGCGACGACTACCGGGCCCAACAAAACCGCCATGCCCGCGCTTTGCGCAGGCTGAACCGGACTTCCGCTGTCCAGTTGATACAGCGACACCGGCTGGTGAACGCTGCAGCCCGCCAGGCCAAGAACGCCGGCGAGCAACAAAATAAGTGGAAGGCGTAGCGCAGTCATCATCCCGTCCAGGTGGCCGCCACAAGGCTGACCACAGTGAAAATACTCAATAAATATGAAGAACGCTCGGCCACGCCGGCGCTTGAAAGGCCATATCATCCGTGAATATGCGTTCCGACTCCAGCGCCAAAGCGTCGATCTACGCGTTAAATCGTGGATCGACGCCTCTAGGACGCCTAATTGAGGTTTTCGACGAGCAGCGCATCCACTCTCTGGAAGCCCCTAGGTAGCTTATTGCCACGACGTCCACGCTCACCTTTGTAGTGTTCGAGGTCGTCGGCCTTCAGCGACAGAGTCCGTTTTCCGGCCTGCAACACCAACGTGGCGCCTTCCGGAATGACGGCGATGTCCGTGACATATTCTTCGCGACTGGCCACACGTTCACCGGAAATACCGATGATCTTGTTGCCTTTGCCCTTCCCTAATTGTGGCAGATCGCTGATTTTGAAGATCAGCAGGCGACCTTCGGTCGTGACCGAGGCCAGCCAGTTGTGCTCACGATCAGCCACTGGACGCGGCGCGATAACTTTGGCGTTGTTCGGCAGGCTCAACAGGGCTTTACCGGCCTTGTTCTTGGCTTGCAGGTCTTCGCCTTTCACGACGAAACCGTAACCGGCGTCGGAGGCGATCACGTACAACGCGTCGTCTTCCGGCATCAGCACGCATTCAAACGAGGCGCCCGGTGGCGGCGTCAGACGACCGGTCAACGGTTCGCCCTGGCCACGCGCCGACGGCAACGTGTGCGCGGCGACCGAATAGCTGCGGCCGGTGGAGTCGATCACCACAGCAGATTGGTTGGAACGCCCCGCCGCCGAGGTCTTGAAGCCGTCGCCGGCCTTGTACGACAGGCCGGTCGCGTCGATGTCGTGACCTTTGGCCGAACGGATCCAGCCTTTTTCCGACAGCACAACGGTGACTTTCTCGTTCGGCAGCAGATCATGCTCGGTCAACGCTTTGGCTTCGCTGCGCTCGACGATTGGCGAACGACGGTCGTCGCCATAGGTTTCGGCGTCCTTGATCAGCTCGGTGCGCACCAGTTTTTTCAACTTGGCTTCGCTGCCAAGCAACGCTTGCAGCTTGGCTTGTTCCTTGAGCAGTTCGTCTTGCTCATCGCGCAGCTTCATCTCTTCCAGTCGCGCCAACTGACGCAGACGGGTGTCGAGAATGTAGTCGGCCTGAATCTCGCTGAGGGCGAAACGCTCGATCAGCTTGGCTTTCGGGTGTTCCTCGGTACGGATGATGTGGATCACTTCATCCAGGTTGAGGTAGGCGATCAACAAACCGTCCAACAGGTGCAGACGACGCTCGACTTTATCGAGGCGGAATTGCAGGCGGCGACGCACGGTCTGCACGCGGAATTCCAGCCATTCGACCAGCAAGGCGCGGAGGTTTTTCAGCTGCGGTTTGCCGTCCAGACCGATGATGTTGACGTTGACCCGGTAGGTCGACTCCAGCTCGGTGCTGGCGAACAGGTGCTGCATCAGCGCGTCGTGATCAACGCGGCTGTTGACCGGAATGATGACGATGCGGCACGGGTTTTCGTGGTCGGATTCGTCACGCAGGTCAGCGATCTGCGGCGCTTTCGACGGTTTCGCCTGCATCAGCGCGGCGATCTGCTCCAGCACTTTCGCACCGGAAACCTGGTGCGGCAGCGCGGTGACGATGATGTCGCCATCCTCGACGTGGTACACGGCGCGCATGCGCACCGAACCCTTGCCGGTTTCGTACATTTTCAGCAGGTCGGCGCGCGGCGTGATGATTTCCGCTTCGGTCGGATAGTCCGGGCCCTGAATATGCTCGCAGAGCTGTTCGACGGTGGCTTTCGGCTCATCGAGCAGACGCACGCAAGCAGTGGCGACTTCGCGCAGGTTGTGCGGCGGCACATCGGTGGCCATGCCCACGGCGATGCCGGTGGTGCCGTTGAGCAGAATGTTCGGCAGGCGCGCCGGCAGCACCAGCGGTTCCTGCAGGGTGCCGTCGAAGTTCGGGCCCCAGTCTGCAGTGCCTTGGCCCAGTTCGCTGAGCAGCACTTCGGAATAACGCGACAGGCGCGCTTCGGTGTATCGCATGGCGGCGAAGGACTTCGGATCGTCCGGCGCACCCCAGTTACCCTGGCCGTCGACCAGCGTGTAGCGATAGCTGAACGGCTGGGCCATCAGCACCATCGCTTCGTAGCACGCCGAGTCACCGTGCGGGTGAAACTTACCGAGCACGTCACCGACGGTACGCGCCGATTTCTTGTGCTTGGAATCGGCGTCCAGGCCCAACTCGCTCATCGCATAAATGATGCGACGCTGTACCGGTTTCAGACCGTCGCCGATATGCGGCAGCGCACGGTCCATGATCACGTACATGGAGTAGTTGAGGTAGGCACTTTCGGTGAAGTCAGCCAGCGACCGGCGTTCTACACCGTCCAGGCTGAGATCAAGGGGATTGCTCATGCAGGCCTCATCGGTTCGTTGTCTGGCGCAGCAACATGGTGCCACCGCGCTGAGTAAATTCAAGTTTGTTCAAGGCGCTCATGCCGAGCAGCACCTGATCGCCATGCAACCCCGGCGCCACCAGTGCGCGGACGTCCCGCAGCACGATGTCGCCCAATTGCAGGCGGGCAATTTTTGTCCGATAGCCCTGGCTCAGGCCGTTGGCCGTGCTCAGGGTCACACCGAAACCTTCTTCCAGCTTCAAACGTTTGGCCAGATCCGCCGGGATCGCCACATCGGTCGCACCGGTGTCGAGCATAAACTCCACCGGCTCACCGTTGATCTGACCGCTGGCGACAAAATGCCCTTGGGCATTGCCGGCCAGTTTCACCTCAATAAATCCTTCGCCCTGCTCCGAACTGACTACCACGTTCGGATTCTGCTGGCGTTGCTCCCACTGGCCGAAAAACCGCGTAGCGAGAAACAGCGCCGCGCACCAGGCCAGAATCATCAGCACGCGACCGGCGCGTTTGCCCGGGGGTTGCTGGCTCAAGGCTTGGCGCTCCAGCCACCGTCAGGCGCGGCAAAGCGCCAGATGATCGGGCGTTTTTCGCCGTCGGCGCGGACGCCTTCATTGTTGTCGATACCGATCCACGCGCCCTGCGCATCCACCACCAAGGCTTCTGCCAGACCGTAGGCCTGTGGGTATTGGCGCTGCGGCTGCAAGGCATCTTCAGCGAACGACCAACATTGCTCGACTTTAGCCGTGACCGCGTCGCGGCGGCAGATCTCGAAGGCATTGCGTTCCAGCGTGAACAGCTTGCCGTTGAACAGCGACAGATCGGCGAAATCACGGGTGACGGCACGGGCCTTGGGGAACTGCGGCGGCTGCATTTCAACGCCAGCTTCGCTGAGCAGAACACAAGCGCCGTCGCAATCCCAGACTGTTTGCTGACGCTTGATGGTCAGCAGACCACGGCGCTCACGCTCGGCGACCAACCAGATCTGATCGCCCGCCGGGTTGATCGCCAAGCCTTCGAACAGCGCATTGAAGTGCAGCAACATGCCACTGGCGCGGGCTTCTTTGACCAGCATTGGCGAGATTTTCAGCCATGACGCCGGGCCTTGTGGCGGCACTTGCAACACGGCCGCGTGGGCCTCGCTGACGATGAAGCGATTGCCAGCGTTGTCGCAGGTGATGCCTTCGAAATCCAGATCGCCGCCACGCACAAACGATGCAGCCCACGTGCGCGAGCTGATGCCCCACGGCAAACCGCTGTCGGGTACCGGCGGGACGTCGATGTGCACGGTTTCGGCCTGCCAGACCTTGTCGCCGGTATTGAGACGGTAGATCTGATCGTCATCGCGATCGGACACCGTCCACAACTCGTTACCGCACAGCGCCAGCCCCGAAAGGTTGCCGCCGCGCATGCCGTCGACCGGATGCTCGGCGAGCAGGCGCAGCTCTTGTATCGGCTCGGCCGACACGCTCATTGAACTCAGCAGCAACGCACCCGCCAAGGCCCAGCCAAAGTGCATCAGGTCAGCACCTCGGCGAGGTTGCCTTTGGATTCCAGCCAGGTTTTGCGGTCACCGGCGCGTTTCTTCGCCAGCAGCATGTCCATCATTTCCGAGGTTTCGGCGTAGTCTTCGCCCAGCGTCAGCTGCACCAGACGCCGAGTGTTCGGGTCCATGGTGGTTTCGCGCAGCTGCGGCGGGTTCATTTCACCCAGACCTTTGAATCGGGTGACCTGCGGTTTGCCGCGTTTCTTCTCGGCAACCAGACGGTCGAGAATGCCGTCGCGCTCGGCTTCGTCGAGGGCGTAGTAAATCTCTTTGCCCAGGTCGATGCGGTACAGCGGCGGCATGGCGACGTAGACGTGACCGGCATCCACCAGCGGGCGGAAATGCTGGACGAACAGCGCGCACAGCAGCGTGGCAATGTGCAGACCGTCGGAGTCGGCGTCGGCGAGGATGCAAATCTTGCCGTAGCGCAACTGGCTCATGTCCGCCGCGCCAGGATCGACACCAATAGCGACGGCGATGTTGTGCACTTCCTGACTGGCGAGCACTTCGCTGCCGTCGACTTCCCAGGTGTTGAGGATCTTGCCGCGCAACGGCAGGATCGCCTGGAATTCCTTGTCCCGCGCTTGCTTGGCGGAACCGCCGGCGGAATCACCTTCGACGAGGAACAGTTCGGAGCGCATTGGATCCTGGCCGGCGCAATCCGCCAGTTTGCCCGGCAATGCCGGGCCTGCGGTGACGCGTTTGCGCTCGACCTTCTTGCTAGCCTTGAGACGACGGCCGGCGTTGTTGATCGCCAGTTCGGCCAGGGCCAGACCGGTTTCCGGGTTGGCGTTGAGCCACAGGCTGAAGGCGTCTTTAACCACACCGGAGACGAATGCCGCCGCTTCACGGGACGACAGTCGTTCTTTGGTCTGGCCGGAGAATTGCGGCTCCTGCATTTTCATCGACAGGACGAACGCAATGCGCTCCCAGACGTCTTCCGGCGCCAGCTTCACGCCGCGTGGCAGCAGACTGCGGAATTCGCAGAATTCTCGCATCGCATCGAGCAGGCCCTGACGCAAACCGTTGACGTGGGTGCCGCCCTGCGCCGTCGGGATCAGGTTGACGTAACTTTCCTGTACCGCATCGCCACCTTCCGGCAGCCACAGCAGCGCCCAGTCGACGGCTTCTTTATTACCGGCGAACGCGCCGCAGAACGGCTCGTTCGGCAGGCGTTCGAATTCGTTGACGGCGTCGACCAGATACGAGCGCAGGCCGTCTTCGTAATGCCACTCGACTTTCTCGCCGGTGCCTTTGTCTTCGAAGCTGACCAGCAGACCCGGGCACAGCACAGCCTTGGCCTTGAGCACGTGCTTGAGGCGACTGATGGAGAATTTTGGTGAATCGAAGTATTTCGGATCCGGCGCGAAGTACACGCTGGTGCCGGTGTTGCGCTTGCCGACGGTGCCGACGATTTCCAGCTCGGTGGCTTTGTAGCCATCGGCGAACGTCATCTGGTATTCGTTGCCGTCACGCTTTACGCGCACGCGTACTTCGGTCGACAAGGCGTTGACCACGGAAATACCCACACCGTGCAGACCGCCGGAGAACTGGTAATTCTTGTTGGAAAACTTGCCGCCCGCGTGGAGTTTGGTGAGGATCAGTTCGACGCCCGACACACCCTCTTCCGGGTGGATGTCGACCGGCATGCCACGGCCGTCATCGCTGACTTCCAGCGAGTGATCGGCGTGCAGGATGACCTGCACCGATTTGGCGTGACCAGCCAGGGCTTCGTCGACACTGTTGTCGATGACTTCCTGGGCGAGGTGGTTCGGCCGACTGGTGTCGGTGTACATGCCGGGGCGTTTGCGCACCGGGTCGAGGCCCGAGAGGACTTCGATGGCGTCGGCGTTATAAGAGCTAGCGCTGGGAGTGGCCATAGGGTCTCGTCGTCAGTCATTCATGAAATAGGGGCAAGACTTCACAGTGCGGTGAAATCGATTGCCTGATACACATCGGCACCAATGCCGGCAAAACTCAGCAATGCCGGCAATTGCCCGGCAAAGCCTTGGAAACTGTGGTCGCCGCCGGCCTGAATGCGCAAGGCACAGGCGCGGTAATACTGCTGGGCGAGGCGATAATCCAGTGTTTCATCGCCGGTCTGCAACCATACCTGATAGCGCTGGGCGTCCACAGGTGCTGGCACTTCCAGCTCGGCCAGGGCCGTTACATGGTCGTGGGTCAATTCCCAGGTTTCATCGGTATACAGGTTTTTCTGCGTGCCCAGATAGCCGTCGAACATCCGGTGCGGGCTGACCGCCGGGTTGACCAGCAGGGCTTTCAGGCCATGGCGCTCGGCCAGGTGAGTCGCATAGTAGCCGCCGAGGGAGCTTCCCACCAGCAGCGGGCTGCCCAGCTCGGCGATTGCCTGCTCCAACTGACCGATGGCTTCGCGCGGATGGTGATGCAGGGCCGGGACACGCAGTTTGTCGCTCAAACCCAGTTGCTCCATCACCGTTACCAGCTGACAGGCCTTTTTCGAGGCCGGGGCGCTGTTGAAACCGTGGATATAGAGGATCGAACCGGACATTTGAGCTCCCTGAGTGTCGGCGAAAGATAGCGGAGTTTACAGGGAGAAGGGCCGGGATTGGGGGTGGGCTCGATAAATTGGTGTGACAGCACGAGCGGCCCTCACCCTAGCCCTCTCCCGGAGGGAGAGGGGACCGAATGGGGGATATTTGCGAACTACATCGACCTGAACGCTTTGCTGTGAATCCGCAATCGACAACGCTGCTTCAGGTCGATGGATAGCGAAAGACACCTCGGTCGGCCCCCTCTCCCTCTGGGAGAGGGCTGGGGTGAGGGTTTTGATTTGTCGCTCAATAACCGTTGGAGCCGTAATCGACTGTGTAGGCGAAACCGGTGACGCGTTCCACCCCGGTTTCCAACCGCCCATCCGGCAACAACCGCAACCAGCGATACCCCGGCGCCTGCTCCCCCACCTTGAAGTCCTCACTGCCCGGCTCAAACTGAATGCACGTCGACGGCGAAGCCATCAGCCGCACGCCATTACGCTCGCGATCAATCTCCTGATGCACATGCCCCCACAACACCGCGCGGGCCTGTGGAAAACGATCCAGCACCTCGAAAAACGCTTCAGGATTGCGCAAACCAATTGGCTCCATCCACGCGCAGCCAATCGGAACCGGATGATGGTGAAAGCACACCAGATGATGCCGCTCCGGCGCTTCGCTCAGCGAACGGGCCAGCAGCTGCAATTGATCGTCCTGCAAATACCCCGGCACTGAGCCGGGTACAGCCGAATCCAGCATCGTCACCCGCCAGTTGCCGATATCCACAATCGGCTCGAGCAATGCGCTTTGCACGGCGGCAACCGCCATGATCATCGGCTCGTCATGATTACCGGGAATCCAGCGCGCCGGCGCGGCAATCTGCGCGCTCATCTGGCGAAACTGTTGATACGACTCCAGCGTGCCGTCCTGGGAAATATCCCCGGTGGCCAGAATCAGGTCGATCTGCGGCTGTTGCCCCAGCACCAGGTCGATGACCTTTTGCAGGCTCTCGCGGGTGTTCATGCCCAGCAGCGAAGCGTCCGCCTCGGCGAACAGATGGCTGTCGGACAACTGCACCAGCAACGCCGGATCGGCGGGGGTCAACGTGGATACGCTCGGCAAGGCGTTCTCCCAAGGCAAAAGCACGGAATCGATCAAGTGCCGCAATTATGCTGGGGGATCAGTAAAAGAGGAAAGCGGTGAACCGGACGCAGTTCACAACTAGCGTACGACTTCGTACTCATGCCCCAGCGCCAGGCAATGACTCAGCCATTCCCCCAGGAACAGATTGAGCTGAGCCTTTTCATCCGGCTGATGCATCGCAGCGTTCGGGTAAGGATAGATGCCGCGAAAGCGTCGTGCATGTTCAGCGCTGACCACCTCGGCCATGCGCGCGTCGTGATAGACCTGCACTTCCAGTTGCGGCACCGGCAGCCATGGCAGGCTGTGCTCTTGACGCACTTGCAACGTGGTGGTGTACGGGCAGGTTTGCAGCACTTCGAGGGCCAGCACGCCGAGCATCTGCTCGCCCTGGGTCACGGCGATACGCCGCGCCTCGGGCTCGTTGCGCATGTCCGGCACCAGTCGCATCAGGCGCGCGTAGTTGGCCTCGCAGGCGGCTTGCAGCCCCGCGAGGTCGACTCGATAACGATCGCGCAACTTGTTTACAACCATAGCCCCCTCACTTCGGCGCGGTTCAGCGCCAGCCACTGCAAGGCGATAATGCTCGCCGCATTGGCAATGCGTCCGTCACGGACGGCCTGCAAGGCATCTTCAAAGGCCCAGACCGTGACGCGGATATCTTCTGCCTCTTCTTCCAGGCCATGCAGGCCGCCTGCGCCTTCGGTGCTGCAACGCCCCAAGTACAAATGCACGAACTCGTTGCTGCCGCCCGGCGACGGGAAATATTTGGTCATCGGCCACAGGGCCTTGATGTCCAGCCCAGCTTCCTCCTGCGCCTCGCGGTGAGCAACTTCTTCCGGTTGTTCATCCTTGTCGATCAGACCAGCGACCAGCTCGACCAGCCACGGGTTGTCGGTCTTGCCCATGGCGCCGATGCGAAACTGCTCGATCAGCACCACTTCGTCGCGCTGCGGATCGTACGGCAGCATGCACACGGCATCGTGGCGGACGAAGATTTCACGGTTGATTTCGCGGCTCATGCCCCCGGCGAACAATTCATGGCGCAGGTGCACGCGGTCGAGCTTGTAAAAGCCCTCGTAGCATTTTTCGCGCCGCACGATATCGACGGCGGTCGGAATGGCGTTGGCAAAATCAGTCATGAGCATCCTCTTTACTGCAATTCCATTACGAGGCTGCGTTGCTTGATTGGCAACCTCGACTTCGCGCCATCCTAACGCGCCCGAACGGTTTGATGCAGCCCCTTTACCGTCAGCGGGATGGACGGTGGAGGCGAAACCCACTCTAATTAGCTTAGTGGCGAACTGACTGCCTCGTTGAGAGTCGAAGCGGTAACTTTTTGCCTTCCCTTGTTTTCGAAAGGACGCCTATGTCGCTTTTCAAAATTGCCTCCGTGGCCGCCATCGCCCTGACTCTGGGCGCCTGCGCGAGCCTGTTCCAGCCCAACTACCGCACGCCGCTGGAGACCACTCGCGACGCATCTGAACAGTTGAAACCTGGCTGTTCCAACCCGGATTGTCCGCTGGTGAACATCGACACCCTGCGCTTCCCGGCCGAACCTGCACTGGACGGCATCATCGAAAAACGTCTGCTGCAAATGACCCGCACCGAGAAAAACGCCCCGGTAGCGCCGACCCTGGCGGCTTATCGCGATCAGTTTCTGGCCAACGCCGGACCGCGCAACAGCAGCTACCTGCAAGCGAAAGTACGTGAGCAGCATGACGGCTTGGTGATCATCGAGTTGTCGAGCTACCTCGACACCGGCGGCGCGCATGGCAATCCGGGCCGCGGTTTCATCAACTATTCGCGCCAGCAGCACAAGGTGCTGAACCTGTCCGACATGTTGCTGCCGGGTCAGGAAGAAGCGTTCTGGAAAGCGGCGCAGGTTGCGCACAACAGCTGGTTGATCAGCACCAAGCTCGATCAGGAAGCGGAGTTCGTGAAGAACTGGCCGTTCGTGAAAACCCAGAACGTGGCGCTGACCTATGGCGGCGTGATCCTCAAGTACGACGTGACGACCATTGCGCCTTACGCGCTGGGCCACGTCGAACTGAAGATTCCTTATCCGCGTCTGAACGGCATTCTCAAGCCTGAGCTGTTTCCCGGCCGTAACTGAAGGCCCGACCCAGCACTAGCTGCAACAGCCCTGCCAGCACCAGCGCCGGCAGGGTTGCGCCGACATCCGGATACAGATTCGCCAGCAAGTGGTAGGTGCTCACGCCACCCAGCCACGCCAACAACGCCGGCCAGCGCAATGCGGCTGATGCGACCTGAGCGCTGCGCTTGCGCAGAATGAAGTGATCCACCAGCACCACGCCGAACAGCGGCGCAAACACCGAGCCGATCAGCAGCAGGAAATTCTGGTACTGCGCCAACGGCGCCAGCAAGGCGATCAGCGTGCAAATCACGCCGATGGCCAAGGCCAGATGCTCGACTTTCAGGCGCAACAGAATCCCGCTCGAAACCGCTGCCGAGTGAATATCGGCGAAGGCGTTTTCCGACTCGTCCAACAGAATCAGCAACAACGGAATGCCCAGACCGGCGCCGGCCAATGCCAACAGCAGCGCGTTGACTTCACCGCTTGGCGCGAAGGCCAGGGTGTAGGCGACGCCAAGGCTCATCAGCCAGAAATTGCCGATGAAGAAACCGACCGCAGTGCCACCGAAGACATTTTTCGCACGCTTGCCGAAACGTGAGTAGTCGGCGATCAGCGGCAGCCACGACAGCGGCATCGCGATGGCAATGTCGAAGCCCACGGCGAACGGCATCGAACCGTCACCGGCGCGCGACCAGAGATCCGCCAGATCGGCTTTGGCGAACAGGTTCCAGGTCAGCCAGATGCACGCGGCGAGCAACAGCCAAATGCCCCACTTGCGCAGGATCTGCCGCACGAAGGTCAACGGGCCACTGACCGCTAGCAAGGTTGCCAATGCGCCGAAAAACAGCGTCCACAACACCGGGTTCGACCACAGCGAACCTTCGCTGAACGCGCGGGTACCGAGCAGGCTGGCGGCGTCGCGCATGACGATGATTTCGAAGGAGCCCCAACCGATCAGTTGCAGCAGGTTGAGCAGCGCCGGCAGGCTCGCGCCTTTGCTGCCGAGGCTGAGCTTCAGCGCGGCCATCGACGACAGGCCGGTGTCACTGCCGATCACGCCAACGGCGGCCAGCAACAGCACGCCGACCAGCGTACCGAGGAAAATTGCCAGCAACGAACCGGACAGGCCCAAGCCCGGCGCGAGTAATGCGCCGGTCTGCAAAACCATCAGGCCGATGCCGAGGGAGAACCACAGGGAAAACAGATCACGACCGCCGAAGACACGCTTGTCAGCGGGTACGGCGAGGTCGGGGGAGTAAGTGCTGGGTTGAATGCTCAAGGGTGTTATCTCAGAGGGACATTTGTTGTGATCGTTCCCACGCTCTGCGTGGGAATGCCTCTAGGGACGCTCCGCGTCCAGTGACGCGGAGCGTCACGGGCTGCATTCCCACGCGGAGCGTGGGAACGATCAGTACGGGGTCAAACTTTTTTGTACAGCTGACTGCCTTCCTTCTTGAACCGCTCGGCCTGTTCCGCCAGGCCTTGGGCGACGTCCACGTCGACCGCTTCGATCCGCTGGTTGGCCGCGTATTCGCGGACTTCCTGGGTGATCTTCATCGAGCAGAATTTCGGCCCGCACATCGAACAGAAATGCGCGACCTTGGCCGAGTCCTTCGGCAGGGTTTCATCGTGATACGAACGCGCGGTGTCCGGATCGAGGCCGAGGTTGAACTGGTCTTCCCAACGGAATTCGAAACGCGCCTTGCTCAAGGCGTTGTCGCGAATCTGTGCGCCCGGATGCCCTTTGGCCAAGTCCGCCGCATGCGCCGCGATCTTGTAAGTGATGATCCCGGTCTTCACGTCATCCTTGTTCGGCAGGCCCAAGTGTTCCTTCGGCGTCACGTAGCAAAGCATCGCGCAACCGAACCAGCCGATCATCGCCGCACCGATGCCGGAGGTGATGTGGTCATAGCCCGGCGCAATGTCAGTGGTCAGTGGGCCGAGGGTGTAGAACGGCGCCTCGTCGCAGCACTCCAACTGCTTGTCCATGTTCTCTTTGATCAACTGCATTGGCACGTGGCCCGGGCCTTCGATCATGCATTGCACGTCATGCTTCCAGGCGATCTTGGTCAGCTCGCCCAAGGTCTCCAGTTCGCCGAATTGCGCTTCGTCGTTGGCGTCGGCAATCGAGCCCGGACGCAGGCCGTCGCCCAGCGAGAAGCTGACGTCGTAGGCCTTCATGATTTCGCAGATTTCGTCGAAGTGGGTGTAGAGGAAGTTCTCTTTATGGTGCGCCAGGCACCACTTGGCCATGATCGAACCGCCACGGGAGACGATGCCGGTCACGCGCTTGGCGGTCAGCGGCACGTAACGCAGCAGCACGCCGGCGTGGATGGTGAAATAGTCGACGCCCTGCTCGGCCTGCTCGATCAGCGTGTCGCGAAACAGCTCCCAGGTCAGGTCTTCGGCGACGCCATTGACTTTTTCCAGCGCCTGATAAATCGGCACGGTGCCAATCGGCACTGGCGAGTTGCGGATGATCCATTCGCGGGTTTCGTGAATGTGTTTACCGGTGGACAAGTCCATCACGGTGTCCGAACCCCAGCGAATGCCCCAGGTCAGTTTCGCCACTTCTTCTTCGATCGAAGAACCCAGCGCGCTGTTGCCGATGTTGCCGTTGATCTTCACCAGGAAGTTCCGGCCGATGATCATCGGTTCCAGTTCGACGTGGTTGATGTTGGCCGGAATGATCGCGCGGCCACGGGCGATTTCTTCGCGGACGAATTCGGCAGTGATTTCTTTCGGGATGCTCGCGCCGAAGCTGTGGCCGGCGTGTTGTTGCGTCAACAGGCCGGCAGCGCGGGCCTCTTGCAGCTTCATGTTTTCGCGGATGGCGACGTATTCCATCTCGGCGGTGATGATGCCTTTACGGGCGTAATGCATCTGGCTGACGTTGGCCCCAGCCTTGGCGCGGCGCGGGTTGTTGACGTGGGCGAAACGCAGTTTGGTCAGCTCGGCATCGGCGAGACGTTGTTGGCCGAAGTTCGAACTCAGGCCTGGCAGGCGCTCGGTGTCGCCACGGTCGTCGATCCACGCCGAACGCACATCGCCCAGACCTTTGCGCACATCGATCACCACGTTCGGATCGGTGTACGGGCCTGAGGTGTCGTAAACGGTGACCGGCGCGTTGATTTCGCCGCCGAAATCGGTCGGCGTCACGTCGAGGCTGATTTCGCGCATCGGCACGCGGATGTCCGGGCGGGAGCCCTGAACGTAGACTTTTTGCGAACGGGTGAACGGCTTGACCGATTGCTCGTCGACTTTGGCCGAGTCACTCAGGTTGATCGCGTTTTTTGATTTTGTAGTCATCACGGGCTCTCCAGACAGCATCCAGGCAGTGGATTGTCGGAGCAGAACCTGAAAGGCACGGACGCACCAGGACTGGTGCTGTGCATCGTCGTCGAGCGTTCGATTGTCGAACAATTTCCCGGACGAAGCACAAGAGGACTCGCCGGGTGACGAGAAATCTTGTTCCCTACGCAGGCGCTAACCTGATCAGGTTCAACGGGATCCGAAATTATTCGATCTCAGCCTCATAGCAAGGCACCCCGACAAGAACCCGGCCAGTCTAGACACAACTGGCAAAGAACGCCAACACCGCGGCAAACACCATGATGAATGGCGCAAATACAGGGGCTTGGCCGATTGTTGTGAACCGATTGCGCAACTACACTCGCTTTGCCCTGCCGCGCCTTGACGCTACAGGGGCCGCGCCGTAGCCTTGGCGCGCACATTATTTCCATAATATTAATGCTAGGGATCGCCTCATGCTGCGCAAACTCTCACTGGCTATTGCCGTGTCTTGTGCGTCCAACGCAATGGCCTGGGCAGCAGAAGCGCCCTTGTCGACCAAAACCGATCTGGTCAGCGTTTACCAGGAAGCGGTCGACAACAACGCCGATCTGGCCGCCGCCCGCGCCCAGTACGGCGCACAGAAAGAAGTGGTGCCACAGGCCCGCGCAGGTTTGCTGCCGAACCTGTCCGGCGGCGCCGAAACCGCCAACGTGCGCACCTCGATTGATCAGCCTTCAGCCATCGCCAACCGCAGCGCGCACTCGTATCAGGCGACCCTCGCCCAACCGTTGTTCCGCGCCGATCGCTGGTTCCAGTATCAGGCCGCGAAGGACGTCAACGAGCAAGCCGCACTGCAACTGTCGGCAACCGAGCAGAACCTGATCCTGCAATCGGCGGAAAGCTATTTCAACGTGCTGCGCAGCCAGGACAATCTGGCCTCGACCAAGGCTGAAGAAGCCGCGTTCAAGCGCCAGCTCGACCAGTCCAACGAGCGTTTCGATGTCGGCCTGTCGGACAAGACTGACGTCCTGCAATCGCAAGCCAGTTACGACACCGCACGGGCCAACCGCATCGTTGCGCAGCGTCAGGTCGATGATGCGTTTGAAGCGCTGATCACCCTGACCAACCGTCAGTACAACTCGATTCAGGGCATCGTTCACTCGCTGCCGATTCTGCCGCCGGCGCCGAACGATGCTAAATCGTGGGTCGATACGGCGGCACGCCAGAACCTGAATTTGCTGGCCAGTAACTACGCCGTCAGCTCGGCCGAAGAGACCTTGAAGCAGCGCAAGGCCGGTCACTTGCCGACCCTCGATGCTGTGGCCAAATACGAAAAGGGTGACAATGACGCCCTCGGTTTCGCCAACCCGAACTCGTTCGGTGCGCCTTACGGTGGCAACGTTGAACAGACCACCGTCGGCCTGCAACTGAGCGTGCCGATTTACAGCGGCGGGCTGACCAGTTCGCAAGTGCGTCAGTCGTATGCGCAGCTGGATCAGAGCGAACAACAGCGCGAATCGCTGCGTCGACAGATCGTCGAAAACACCCGCAATCTGCACCGCGCGGTGAACACCGACGTCGAGCAGGTACAGGCGCGCAAGCAATCGATCATTTCCAACCAGAGCGCGGTGGAAGCCACGGAAATCGGTTATCAGGTCGGTACGCGCAACATCGTTGACGTGCTCGATGCGCAGCGTCAGCTGTACACCTCGGTGCGAAACTACAACAACACGCGGTATGACTACATCCTCGACAACCTGCGCTTGAAGCAGGCGGCGGGGACGTTGAATCCGGGTGATCTGGAAGATCTGCGACGCTATCTGAAAGCCGACTACAACCCGGACAAGGATTTCCTGCCGCCGGATCTGGCCAAGGCTGCGATCTTTTTGCTTTATTTGATCAGTCGGCCCAAGCCATCCAGCAAACGCTGCAACGCGCCTTGATTGCGGCGCATCACCGCCAGCCCGGCGTCGGCCATGCGTTGCGCATCACGCGGCAACTCGAACAAGCGCTGCACTTCCACCGCCAGCCCTTCGGCATCCTCCACTTCTGCCAACGCCCCGGCCTCACGCAACTGCGCGGCGATGTCGAGGAAGTTGAACAGGTGCGGGCCGCTCAGCACCGGTTTCGCCAGCGCGGCCGGTTCCAGCAGATTATGCCCGCCGTTCGCCACCAGACTGCCGCCAACAAACGCGCTGTCGGCCAAGGCATACAGAAACAGCAACTCGCCCATGGTGTCGCCGAGCAGTACAGAAGTCTGCGCATCGACATTGGCCCCGGTCGAACGTCGCACCGTGGTAAAGCCTTCACGCTGACACAGTTCGAACACCGAGTTGAAACGCTCAGGATGGCGCGGCACCAGAATCAGCAACGCGTCCGGGTGATTGGCCAGCAAACGACGATGGGCATCAAGCACCACTTCGTCCTCGCCTTCGTGAGTGCTGGCGGCGATCCACACCGGACGCTCCAGCACCTGCCATTGCCCACGCAATTCGGCGGCGCGTTGCAGCAGTGCGGGGTCAATGGTCAGGTCGAATTTGATCGAGCCCGTCACCTCGACCGTTTCCGGACGCGCGCCCAGATCACGGAAGCGCTGCGCTTCTGCCTCAGTCTGAATGGCAAAAAAACTCATCTCGGCGAGCATCGGCGCCGTCAGTTTGCGGAACCGCCCATAACCGCGCGCCGAACGCTCGGACAAGCGTCCGTTGGCCAACGCCACCGGAATCCCGCGTTTGGCGCACTGATGAATGTGGTTGGGCCACAACTCGGTTTCCATGATCACCGCGAGCTTCGGTTGCACGCGATCAAGAAACCGCGCCGCCGCACACGGCAAGTCATACGGCAGGTAGCAATGCTGGATGCGCGGCTCGTTGGCGAACAGCGCCTGAATCCGTTCCGAACCGGTCGGGGTCATGCAGGTCACGGTGATCGGCAGCTGTGGATAACGTTGCAGCAGCGCGCGGATCATCGGCGCAGCGGCAATGCTTTCGCCCACCGACACCGCGTGCACCCAGATGCCACCGGTTTGCAGCGTTGGCATCCCGTAGGAAAAACGTTCGCCAATCCGCTTGGCATACGCCGGCGCCTTGCGCGCTCGCAGCCACAGCCGAATCGCCACCAATGGCAGCCCCAGGTAAAACAGCGCGGTGTAGAGAGTTCTATTCATGGCGGCGGAGTTTATCGACTTTTGTCGCCGATCGCCCGCAAGTGCACGGCAAAACGCTCCGCCAGCCAACGCGCCGCCGGGCCGAGCGGCTCATCACGGCGCCAGACCAGTTCCACCACCAGCGCCGGCGGTGTCCATTCGCTGTCGAGTTCGACCATCAAACCTTGATACGCCGAGTACTGCACGACGTGGCGTGGCAGCCACGCCCAGCCGAGATCGCGCACCAGCCATTCGGCCATCACGTAGAAGCTGTCGGCGCGCCAGACTTGCGGGCTGGCCGGTTCGTTGCCGGGGTAGACACTGGTTTGCGTCGACATCAACAGTTGCCGATGCTGCGCCATCTGCTGACATGTGACGTAGCTCTGCGTCGCCAACGGATGATTGATCCCGCAGACAGTGACCATTTCCACGCTGCCAAGCACGCGGCGCTCCAGCGCTTCGGGGATTTCGTCGTGATAGAACAGCAGGCCGAGGTCAGCGCGACGCTCCTCCAGTTTGCGCGCGACCTCACCTTGCGCGGCGCTGGTCAGTTGCACTTCGAGGCTGGGGAATTGCTCGGCCAGTGCGCCGAAACTTTCCACCAATGCCTGATAAGGCATCGCTTCATCCTGCGCCACGCGCAACTGCGCTTCCTGACCGCGCATCATCGCCATCGCCCGGCCGTTGAGGCGCTCGCACTGGCGCAGCACTTCCCGCGCCTCTTCGAGCAACGCCTCCCCCGCTTCGGTGAGGGTCGGCTGGCGACCGCTGCTACGCTCGAACAGGCTGACACCGAGATCGTCTTCGAGCATGGCGATGGCGCTGCTGATCGCCGACTGCGCCTTGCGCTGCTGCCGCGCCACGGCGGAAAACGAGCGCTGCTCGGCGACGCTGACAAACACCCGAAGTTGATCCAGATTCCACTGCATGTTGACTCGCCAACCCATCTTCAGAACAGATAGGTAATGACTTTACCCCATCTGGTGAACCTCTAAAATGCCGGCTCAGTAAAGCAACGTTTCACCTTGAGGATTTGAACCATGAACGCCTACGCCTACCTGGCCATTGCCATTTGCGCCGAAGTGATCGCCACCGTGTCGATGAAAGCCGTCAAAGGCTTCAGCACGCCGCTGCCGCTGGTGTTGGTCATCGTCGGTTACGGCATCGCGTTCTGGATGCTGACGCTGGTGGTGCGCACGGTGCCAGTCGGCGTGGCCTACGCGGTGTGGGCGGGGATGGGGATTGTGATGGTCAGCGTCGCGGCGCTGTTTATTTATGGGCAGAAACTGGATATCCCGGCGATGCTCGGGATGGCGCTAATCGTGCTGGGCGTCGTCGTCATTCAGCTGTTCTCGAAAACCGCCGGCCATTAATTTGAAGTAACGCAATTCCCCCCTGTGGGAGCGGGCTTGCTCGCGAAGGCGGTGTGTCAGTTAACAATATGTTGTCTGACACAGCGCTTTCGCGAGCAAGCCCGCTCCCACATTTGGTTTTGTGTTTGTCCGGTTGATCATCGACAAATCCGCCTCTTTGCCGAGTCTGTATACTGCGCCCTCGTCTTGAACACCTGAGGTCGTTGCATGCCATCCGTTATTTCCACCGACGTTCTGATTGTCGGCGCTGGTGTCGCCGGCCTCTGGCTGAACGCGCGTCTGCGCCGTCAGGGTTTTTCGACCGTGCTGGTGGAAAGCGCCAGCCTCGGTGGCGGGCAGACTGTGAAATCCCAGGGCATCATCCATGGCGGCGCCAAATACGCGCTGCACGGTGCGCTGACCGGTGCTTCGGAAGCCATCGCCGACATGCCGCGCCGCTGGCGTGAAGCGCTGGCCGGCGACGGCGAGCTGGATCTGTCCGGCGTGCGCCTGCTCTCCGAAGCTCACTATCTGTGGTCGCCCGGCACCCTCGCCGGCAACCTCACCAGTTTCTTCGCCAGTAAAGCCGTGCGTGGCCGCGTTGATCAGGTCAAGGGCGAGCAACTGCCGCCGGCCCTGCAAGACAAACGCTTCAAGGGCAAGGTCTACCGCCTCGCCGAACTGGTGGTGGATGTGCCGAGTCTGGTCGAACGTCTCGCCGATCTGGCCGGCGACGGTCTGCTCGCCGGGCAAACCATCGAACCGCTGCTGGAAGCGGGCGTGCTGGTCGGCCTGAAAGTCGATGGCCGCGAAATCCGTGCCCAGCGCATCGTGCTCAGCGCTGGCGCCGGCACCGCGCAATTGCTCGAAGACCTCGGCATGATTCAACCGGCCATGCAACGTCGACCGCTGCACATGATCATCGCCAAAGGCCCGGGCCTGAAGCCGCTGTACGCGCACTGCCTGGGCGGCGGCACCAAACCGCGCATCACCGTGACCACCCATCCTGCCGCTGACGGTCAGTGGGTCTGGTACATGGGCGGCGACATCGCCGAAAGCGAAGGCGTACACCGCGAGCCCGCCGAGCAGATCGCCACAGCACAAAAAGAGATTGCACAGTTGCTACCGTGGATCGACCTCAGCACCACGCAATGGGCGACCTTGCGCGTTGACCGTGCCGAACCATTGCAAACCGGGCTGACCCGCCCGGACAACGCCTTCCTCGCCGAGCAAGGTCGTCTGCTGGTCGGCTGGCCGACCAAACTGGCGCTGGCGCCGGACTTCGCTGATCGCGTGATCGCTGCACTTGAGCGCGACGGCATTCAGCCCCACGCCAGCGAACCGTTACCGGCCCTGCCGAAACCACCGATGGGCGTTCCTGCCTGGGAGCAACTGCTGCCATGAGCCTTCCGAGCGTGCACGACTTCCACCGCCCGCTGGGCAGCACCGGCCTGACGGTTTCGCCGCTGGGTCTGGGCACGGTCAAACTCGGCCGCGACCAAGGCGTGAAATACCCCAACGGTTTTCAGATTCCCGGCGATGACGAAGCGCGGATGCTGCTGCGCCAGGCGCGCGAACTGGGCATCAACCTGATCGACACTGCCCCCGCTTATGGTCGCAGCGAAGAACGCCTCGGCCCGCTGCTGCGTGATCAGCGTCAGGACTGGGTAATCGTCAGCAAGGTCGGTGAAGAATTTGCCGATGGCCTGTCGCACCACGACTTCAGCGCTGCGCATACACGCATGTCGGTTGAGCGCAGTCTGCAACGTCTTGAAACCGATTTTATCGATCTGGTTCTGGTGCATTCCGACGGCAACGACATGGCGATTCTTGAGCACGAAGAAGTTTACGCAACCCTCGCCGCACTCAAGGCCGAAGGCAAGATTCGCGGCTTCGGCTTCTCCGGCAAAACGGTCGAGGGCGGCTTGAAAGCGTTGGAGCAAGGGGACTGCGCGATGGTCACCTACAATCTGAACGAACAGAGCGAGAAAGCAGTCATTGACTATGCTGCTGCCCACGGCAAAGCCATTCTGGTGAAAAAGGCCTTGGCCAGCGGTCACGTTTGCCTGAGCCCGGGAGTCGATCCGGTGCGCGCCAGCTTCGAGTTGTTGTTTGCCCAGCCAGGCGTAGCCAGTGCTATTGTCGGAACGATCAATCCGCTGCACCTCGCCCACAACGTTGCGACCGTAGCCCAAGTCCTTCGTGGTCACTGACGCCGCCCCGCGGCATTAAGCAGGAGCCGACATGCCGCGCACGCTCATCAGAAAGAACCCGAGCAACTTCAAAACCCTGCCACTGTTCGTCGAAGCCACGCCTGAAGGCCTGGCCTATCAGAGCGTCGGCATGCCGCTGAATTTTTCCCAGACCCTGCAACGGCGCAAACCGGTGAGCGTGGCGGACGCCGAGCGGTTTTCGCTGGAGCTGGCCAACCTCGGTGTGTCGGTGCGCCTGACCCTGCATTGGCAGAATCGCGATTACTGGGTACTGGTGCGTCAACGGCGGCAGGATCGCGGCGACGTGGTGCTGAAACTGATTTCCGGTTATGTGCCGGCGCACGAACTGAACATTCCGTTGCACACGGCGATTCAGGAAATTGCTGAAGAGTGTTTGCTGGAAACGCCCGAAGGCTGGCTCGGTGGCCGATTCAACGATACGTGGCTGCCGGCTCCCTACTCGTCTGCCCTGCATTATCGTGAAGCGCTGCCGTTTCGCCTGTCGCCGCTGTCGGGTTCAGCGCGACCGGTGCGCTGCGCCAATCTGCAATTGCAGGAACGGCCACGGGCTTATGTGCATTTGCCGACGGCGTCGCTGCAATTGATTTACGACCTGCGCCTGGACGTGCCCAAGGAAGCCAAATCCTTGAGCCTGTTTCATGTCGATGAGCGGCTGGAAGGCGATCAACTGGTGGCGCGGCTGGATCGCAAGCGGCCGGATCTTTATCTGATGCCGTTGCAGGACGGTCAGCCGTTGCCGGAGTTGTACACCCTGAAAAAGGATCAACTGTATCCGGCGAGCACCCGTGGTTTGTATCTGGCGGAAAGCTTCGCCCGCCAGGAGGGCTGGCTGGTGCGCGATGAGCGGATTCGCTGGAAGGACTGGTTGCGTCAGCAGGGTCTGACGCCACCGGAGAAGACGACTGGCCTCGCGCGATTACGCGGCAAGGCCAAGCAATTGCTGAAGAAAATCGTACCGCGCAAGAAAGTGAATTCCTGAAAGCAAAAGATCGCAGCCTGCGGCAGCTCCTACAGGGGAATACATTCCAATGTAGGAGCTGCCGCAGGCTGCGATCTTTTGACCTTAATGACCGCGGATTTTTTCAACAATCGCCGTGGTCGAGCTGTTTTCCACCAGCCCCAGCACTTTCACCGTACCGCCATACGCAGTCACGATATCCGCGCCAACCACCTGATCAATGCCGTAATCCCCACCCTTGACCAACACATCCGGCTTGACCTCACGCAGCAGGTTTTCCGGCGTGCCTTCAGGGAAGCTGATCACCCAATCCACCGCGCCGAGGCCGGCAAGAACCGCCATACGACGGTCGACGCTATTGATCGGACGGCCCGGGCCTTTCAGACGGCTGACAGAGGCGTCATCGTTGATCGCCACGATCAGGCGATCACCTTGGGCGCGGGCCTGTTCCAGATAGGTCACGTGGCCGGCATGCAGAATGTCGAAGCAGCCATTGGTGAAGACGATGCGTTCGTTGTGCGCGCGAGCATCGTCAACCGCCAGCAGCAGTTGCTCCAGACCCAGCACGCCACGCTCCGAACCTTCTTCGCGCTGGATTGCGCGACGCAGTTCCGGGGCGCTGATCGCCGCCGTACCCAATTTGCCAACGACGATGCCGGCGGCCAGGTTGGCCAGGGCCACCGCGTGAGGCAATTCTTCGCCCGCCGCGATCGCTGCCGCCAACGTGGAAATAACGGTATCGCCGGCACCGGTGACGTCGAACACTTCGCGGGCACGTGCCGGCAAGTGCAGCGCCGGATGATCCGGGCGCAACAGAGTCATGCCGTGCTCGCCGCGGGTCACCAGCAGCGCGCCGAGCTCGAGGTCGTGCATCAGGGTCGCGCCCTTGCTCACCAGCTCGTGCTCATCGGCGCAACCGCCGACGATGGTTTCGAATTCGCTGAGGTTCGGCGTGATCAGGCTGGCGCCACGGTAGATCGAGAAATCCTTGCCCTTCGGATCGGCCAGCACCGGTATGCCTTTGGCACGCGCGGCCTGGATCAGCACCTGATGGTTTTTCAGCGCGCCTTTGCCGTAGTCCGACAGCACCAGCACCTTGATGCCTTCGAGCAGGTCTTCGACCTGCGAGGCCAAGGCCAATGCATCAGTGGCAAACGGTTCTTCAAAGTCGATACGCAGCAATTGCTGGTGCCGGCTCATGACCCGCAGTTTGACGATGGTCGGCTGATGCGCGATGCGCTGGAACAGGGCACGAACGCCCGCACCTTTGAGACTGTTGCTCAGGCTGTCGGCAGCTTCGTCATCGCCGGTCACACCGACCAGCGACGCCGGCGCACCCAGCGCGGCAATGTTCAAGGCAACGTTGGCAGCGCCGCCCGGACGGTCTTCGATTTGCTCGACTTTAACGACCGGCACCGGCGCCTCAGGGGAAATCCGTGAGGTACCACCATGCCAGTAACGGTCGAGCATGACATCGCCGACCACCAAGACAGGGGCTTGATCGAATCGCGGCATGGACAACTTCATGGAGCAACCCACATACAAAATGAACAGGGGCGCGATATTAACACAGGGTTGGCGCCGGCTTGCGCGCAGGCTGCAACAGGATGAAACAGGTGGGTTTTCTGCTCATTTTTTGAGCAGCAACGCCGCCAACTGCTGACAGGCTTCGGGCAGTTCAAGGGCTTCAGTGTCGATTCGGCATTCCGCACTCAGCGGGGGCTCGTAGGGACTGTCGACGCCGGTGAAGTTGCTGATCCGGCCCTCGCGAACCGCTTGATACAACCCTTTCGGATCGCGCTGCGCACAGACCTGCAACGAGGTACTGACATGCACCTCGATAAAATCCTCCGGGGCAAACAGTCGGCGTGCCGCCTCGCGCTCGGCGCGAAACGGCGAGATGGCCGCGACGATCACGATCAGCCCGGCATCGACCATCAGCCGCGCCACCTCCGCCATGCGCCGAATGTTCTCGCGGCGACAGCCATCGCCCATGCCCAGATCGCGACACAGGCCACTGCGCACGTTGTCGCCATCGAGTAAAAACGTGTGCAGGCCAAACTGATGCAGATATAACTCCAGCGCGTTGGCCAGTGTTGACTTGCCGGCACCGGAAAACCCGGTCAGCCACAGGCAACGCGGACGCTGCCCCTTGATCATGGCGCGGGCCTGATGCGACAGCGCCAGACCATAAGGGCGAATGGCCGGCGCTGGCGACGGCAGCGACAGGGATTCATTCATAACCGAGCAACTCGTAGTCACGTTGATAAACCCGTCTCACCAATCGCCGGGTGCGCGTGGTGCAAAACTCGCGTGCGGGCATGGGCTGACGTTGCCGGGAGCTGTTGACGTGGGGCAACTGACTGGCCAGACCCAACTGCTCGCAGACCAACTGAAAGTCGCGCTGCAGATGTTCCTGATAGCCGATGAAATCCAGCGCCAGATGCCCCAGCGAGTCGGTGAGAAAATCGGTTTGCGCCGCAAAGTGCAATTGCCGGGGAATGTTCTCGGGATGCAGCCAGCGCAAGACAAAATCGTCGAAATCCCGGTACTGCCTGACCAGTTGCTGCGCGGCCTGATCGCGGCCACTCAGTTCATTACCGCGCAGAAACGCGAAGGCCGAGTACGCGCGCTCCAGCGGGTCGCGCACGAAGGCAAACTTCCACGCCGTGGCGAACTGTTGCGGAAACTGCTCCTGATACCAGTACAACGGCAGATGCCCCGGGCGCCAGCCATCGAACATCGCTTCGCAAACACTGCTGCCGGCGCACTTGGGCACATGAATGAACAGACACGCGTGCTGCTGGAAAGCCTTTGGAAACGCCAAGCTGGCCGACATCGACTTGTTCACGACCTGCCGATCAACCACCGACAAGCGCCCCAGCAGGAAGGCCCGCTGCGGTTTGGGCAGCAGTTTCCACAGATAGCGTTGCAACATGAGAGTACCCGCGCGACGGGGATGTCCCCCTCGATAGATGTAAGAGTTCGTTGAGGAACCTTAACAAGCGCGGTGCCCGGTTTTATGCCGGTTTGGTCAAGAAGGGTAAAGGTCTGGATACAAACAACGGCCCACAACTGAAACGCATTTTCCCTGTAGGAGCTGCCGAAGGCTGCGATCTTTTGATCTTGCTTCTAGAAAACAGATCAAATGATCACAACCTGCGGCAGCTCCTACAGAGCCGCGTGGGCATTATCAGGCGATGTCTTCAGCCGGAGCATCCAGGCCCATGGCGTTCAAACGGGCGTAGTAACCGTTCTGCGCCAGCAATTCATCGTGGGTGCCGCGTTCAACAATGCGGCCCTGATCCATGACCAGAATCAGGTCAGCCTTCTCGATGGTCGACAGACGGTGCGCGATCACCAGCGTGGTGCGGCCCTTCATCACTTGGTCGAGAGCGGCCTGAATGTGCCGTTCCGATTCAGTGTCGAGGGCCGAGGTGGCCTCGTCGAGAATCAACAGCGGCGCGTTCTTGAGCAACGCACGGGCAATCGCCAGACGCTGACGCTGACCACCGGACAGCAGCACGCCGTTCTCGCCAACCTGAGTGTCGAGGCCTTCAGGCAGTTGCGCGATGAAGTCCATTGCGTAGGCATCACGCGCGGCTTTCTCGATGTCTTCACGCGGCGCGCCGGCCAGATCGCCATAGGCGATGTTGTTGGCCACGGTGTCGCTGAACAGGGTCACATGCTGTGTCACCTGGGCGATATGACGACGCAGGTTGAGCAGTTTGTAGTTTTCGACTTCCACACCGTCGATGAGGATTTCGCCCTTGTCGTGGTGATAGAAGCGCGGAATCAGGTTGGCCAGCGTCGACTTGCCGCTGCCGGAGCGACCAACCAGTGCAACCATCTGCCCCGGCTCAACGCTGAAGCTGATGTTGTCGAGCACCTGACGCTCGGTGTCCGGGTAGGTGAAGCTCAGGTTGCGCACGTCCAGACGACCGGTGACCGCATCGCGCTCGACCGTGCCGGTGTCGACTTCCGGGGCTACGTCCAGCTGTTCGAAAATGCTTTCCGCACCGGCCACACCTTTCTGGATGGTCGAGCTGACTTCGGACAATTGGCGAATCGGCTTCGGCAGCAGGCCGGCCAGGGTGATGTAGGCGACCATGTCACCGGCCGAAGCGTCACCGCGCAGGTACAGCACGAGGAACATCAGCACGGCCATGGCGCTGTAGATCACCAGTTGCAGCATCGGCGTGTAGATCGCACCGGTGCGGGTCATGCGCAGCTGTTTGTCGGTGTTGCTCTGGCTGGCCTTGAGGAAGCGCTTCTCTTCGTAGACTTCGCCGCCGAAGCTGCGCACCACGCGATAACCCTGAATGGTTTCCGACGCCACGTGGGTGACGTCGCCCATGGCCAGCTGGATTTTCTTGCTCTGTTTGCGGAATTTCTTGCTCGCGGTGCGCACCATCACGGCGATCAGCGGCAGGATCGCGACCATCACCAGCGTCAGCTTCCAGTTCATGAACAGCAGGGAGGCGAACAGGAAGATCACCGTCATGCCTTCACGGATTACGACCTTGATCGCATCCGTTGCCGCCCCCGTGACCATGGTCACGTTAAAGGTGATGCGGGAAATCAGATGACCGGAGTTATGCTTGTCGAAGTAGCGGTTCGGCAGCACCAGCAGGTTGTTGAACAACTGCACGCGCAAGTCATGCACCAGGCCTAAGGAAACCTTGGCCAGAAAATAGTTGCCCAGATAAGATCCCAGACCCTGCCACGCAGCGATCAGGATGATCAGCAACGGTACGGCCTGCAGCAGTTGCAGGTCACGCAGGTAAGGCACGGTCGGGAACAGCACGGCTTCCGGGTTCGACAGGCCGTCGACGAAATACTTGAGAATGTAACCAAGCATCGGCTGGGTCGAAGCGAAAATCAGAAAACCGACGATGCTGATCAGAAACAGACTGATGTACGGCCGAACATAGCCGAGCAGGCGGAAGTAGATTTTCAAGCTCGAGGGGCTTGCGGCAGGACTGGAGTCGGTCATATCACGCGAAGAGTCGATAAATAAGGACGCCGACTTTAACACAGCTTCTTCGGGGTTCTGGCAATCGGCGAAAGGCTGTTATTGTTAGACACCTTTTTAAGCATCAAATAGCCATCATCCGAATGGTCGATCAACTTCTTCAGGATTGAATCTCTCAGCATGCAACTTCGCGGCTTCAGCAGTACGTCCAATCGAGTCTTCGACTTCATTAGCCTGTGGATACTTCCCGTCGGCTATTTCCTGCTCCTGTGCGCACTGTTTTTCCTGCCGGGCCGAAGTCTGCATCACAAGCTGTTTTACGGCTTGTTCAGCATTCCGACATTGATCGCTTTGTGCCTGCGCCCGCGCGAACTCAAAGAGTTGCTGCGCGAACCGATTTTTGTCGCACTGCTGGTGTTTGTCGCCTGGGCATTGCTCAGCCTCAGTTGGGGGCCGCGCGAAGAAGGCCTCGCCGGGATGTTCAAACCGTCATTGCACACCTTGCTGCTGTTTGCCGGCACCTATCTGCTGGTGCGTTATCGCAATGAGATCCTGCAACCGTTGATGTTCGGCGCCGCGCTTGTGGCCCTGGGCGCAACGATCTGGTTCCTGTTTCGTTTTGCCCACATGTATCAACCGGGCATGCGCCTGATCGGCGGTGGCGCCTTCGACAACCCGCTGCTCAGTTCTCACCTGTTCGGCTTTTTCGCCGCCTATTGGCTCAGCGTGACCATGACCTGCAAGCGCCGCCAGATGATGTGGCTGAGCGTGCCGGCGATGGCAATCATGTTCATGGCGGTGATCGGTACCGGATCAAGGACGCCACTGGTGGCACTGACCATGGCCGCGTTGTGGTTGTGCTCCATCTGCTGGAATCGCCGCTCGGTGGGCTTGTTGATCGGCCTGGCCCTTAGCGGCGTGACGGTCGCCGTCCTGTTTGCACAAATGATCATCGAACGTGGCGATTCGTATCGACTGGAAATCTGGAAACAAGTACTGCACATGATTGCCGACCATCCCTGGATCGGACATGGTTACAGCGCCACGTTGTCCGTCGACCCCGGCGTCGGCATCAATTTCCAGGAGCCACACAGCTTTGTCCTGGGCGTGCTGTATTACGTCGGCATTGTCGGTCTGGTGCCGTGGCTGTTCTTTATTTTCAGGGGCCTGCTGAGCAGTTGGCGTCAGCGCGTACAACCGCTGTTGATTGTCGCCTCGACACTGCTGATCTTTGGCATCGGCGCCGGGCTGACCGAAGGCGGCGGGATCATTTCGCGGCCCAAGGAACACTGGTTTCTGTTGTGGATCCCGTTGGCACTGATCGCGGCACTGAGCATCAATCAACGTGCGCGGCGACTGCTGACCCTGCCGGTGCAAAAACTCTCTGCGACTGACCTGCAGCAGATGAGCCTTGACGCTCAGGTCATCGAAGAAGACGGCCTCGGCCCGAAAGTCCTGCGCTTGAGCGATGGCAGTTTCCTCAAACTGTTCCGCCGTCGCCGCTGGTACACCTCGGGCAGCTTCAATCCCTATTCCGAGCGCTTTGCCGTCAACAGCGAGCAGTTGCGCCTGATGGGCATTCCTACCCCGCAAGTGCTCAATCTTTATCGCCTCAACGATGGCAGCAGCGCCGTGCATTACGCCCCGCTGCCTGGCCACACGTTGCGTCAGGTATTGCAGAGCATTACCGCACCGGCCGTCCGTCAGGCGCTGGTCGAGCGCTTCGGCAAGTTCATGGCGCAACTACATGAAAAAGGCGTGTATTTCCGCTCGCTGCACTTGGGCAACGTGCTGGTGCTGGAGGATGGCGAGTTCGGTTTGATTGATCTGGCCGACCTGCGCGTTTACCCTAGCCCGCTCAGTCTGGCCCTGCGCCAGCGAAATTTGCGCCATATGCAGCGCTATACCGTCGACAAACGCTGGTTGTTCGAAGACCACTTCGAAGCATTACTCCAGGGCTACGCCGTGATGGCGTCGCAATCTGCGGTGGATAATCTGCACAGGCAAGTGCTGGCCGGCAACACTGCGGCCCGAGTTCATTGATGATCGAAACCAACCCCCTCATTGCGCTGGCAGCCTATCTGCTAGCCATCGTATCCGCCGCGCTTTTGTTGCGCGCCGTACCGAAAATCGCCCGCCATCTGCAGCATTCCGGTGAAAGCCGCTATGCCAGCATCGATGGCCTGCGCGGCTACCTGGCGTTTGGTGTGTTCGTGCACCACGCTGTCATTACCTGGATCTTTCTGCGCACCGGCGAATTCGGCTTTCCGCCGAGCAACTTCTATTCGATGATCGGCCAGGGCAGCGTTGCGCTGTTTTTCATGATCACCGGCTTCCTGTTCTGGAACCGTCTGCTGACCCAAGGGCGTCAGCACGATTGGCTGGCCTTCGGCATTTCGCGGGTGTTTCGCCTGTATCCGCTGTACCTGCCGCTGATGTTGATCGTCTTCGTCACCGTGTTCCATTTGCAGAACTGGGAACTGAAAGAGCCTGGCAGCGCCCTGTTCAAACAGATTCTGGCGTGGCTGACCTTCGACCGTCCGGACATCAACCAATACCCGCAAACCGGCATGCTGATTTCCAACGTCACCTGGACGCTGGCCTATGAAGTGTTCTTCTATCTGGCGCTGCCACTGGCCGGGATGGTGTTCATCTATCGCGGCAGCTGGATACAAGTGGTGCTGTGCCTGATCGGCATTTACGCGCTGTATCAAGTGGTCGGCTGGGAGCACTCGCTGAAGAAACACTTCCTCGCCAGTTTTCTCGGTGGCATCGCCGCGGCGTACTGGATTCGCAAGCCTGCGCTGGTGGCCTGGAGCCGCACACGTCTGGCGGGCGTGATTGCCGTGTTGGCGCTGGTGATTGCCTTCACCGCGTTCAATCGTGCGTTCAAGACCGGGCCGCTGTTCCTGCTGTCATTGTTTTTCGTGATCGTGGCGTCGGGCAACAGCCTGTTCGGTGCGCTCAAGCCACGCAGCATCCGCTGGCTCGGCGAGATCAGCTACAGCACCTATCTGCTGCACGGTTTTGTGTTGTGGCTGATGGTGCAGCGTCTGCCGCTGCTGCTGAATCTCGACGCGCGGGAGGCGGATGTCTATCTGCCGCTGATCGCGATCTGCACCTGCCTGCTGATTCTGATCAGCAGCCTGAGCTTTCTGTACATCGAGTTGCCGGGCATGGCCGCCGGCAAGAAGGTGCTGCAGTGGATCCGCTCGCGGCAGAAAGGCGATAAGCAGCTCTCGGAGAAAGTCGCCCGCTAAGCGCGGGTGACCGCTGTTTCAGCCCTTTTCCTGCGGCGAAAACAGCAAGCGCCCAAGACCGCGCCAGGTCTTCTTGTTCCACGCCTTGAACGGGATCTGCTTCAGCAGCTCCCACGCCAGCTTGCGGTTGCGGTTGGCGGTTTTCAGGAACATCGAATTCAGCGACTTGTAGCGCACTTCGTCGTACAGCGGATGATCGCTGAACAGCGCGTAGATACGCAGAATGCTTTCGATCATGAAGCGGTGATTCTTGTACGAGTTGGTCGCGTGCTTGCGATAGCGCGCCATCACCACGTTCAAGCCATCGATAAAGTAACCGGCGCGCGTCACCTTCAGTTCGATGTAGAGGTCTTCGAGGCGAATCGTCGGGTCGAAGCCACCGACCTTGTCCAGCGCTTCGCGGCGGATCATCAGGGTCGGGGCTGGCGGATAAGGCTTGCGCTCAAGGAACATGTCGTCGAAATCCAGACGACGGAACGGCACATCACGGCGCTGACGCTTTTCCGGGTAGAGGTTGCCGTCGGCGTCCATCAACTCAATGTTGCCGGCACAAATCCCCACTTCCGGCTTGCCGTCCATGTACGCCACCTGAATCGCGATGCGCTCCGGGTACATGATGTCGTCGGAGCCGAATGGCACGATCAAGCTACCCTTGGCCCGCGCGATGGCGCCGTTGAGCGTATTGGTCAGGCCCTGATTCTGCTGCACACGGAAATCGAAACCGTACTGTGCCTGCAAGGCAGTGATGCGCTCGACGCTGTCGTCCTTCGAGCCGTCATCGACCACCAGCAATTCGATGTTCTGGTAGGTCTGATTGATGACGCTGAGGATGCTCTCCTCGATGTACGGGCCGTGGTTGTACGAGGCGATGATCACGGTGACGAGGGCGTTCGCTTCGCTCATGGCTTCTTGTTCGCTCAAGGCTGTTTGCTCGCCCATGGCTTTCTGCTCGCTCATGGCTGCTCCTTGCGTGCCTGTTCCAGGCCAGAGTCGATCAGATTGAGGTACTCCTGACGGAACACCTCGATGTCATGTTGTTCTTGCAGATAGCGGTAGGCTTGCTCGCCCTTGGCCTTGAGTTCGTCGTCGGACAGCGCGAGGTACTGATCCAGCGCCGCAACAATACTCGGCACATCCTTCGGCGTAATCGCCAGACCGCCAGCGCCTTCGATCAGCGGCACCATCGCCGGCACGTTCGAGGCGATCACCGGCAAATGTCCGCTCATGCCTTCCAGCAAGGCCAGACCCAAACCTTCGGCCAGCGACGGCATCGTCCAGATATCAAACGCGCGCACGTATTGCAGCGCGTTTTCCTTGAAACCCAGCAAGTGCGCGCGACCCTTCAAACCCAGTTGCTCGATCTCGGCAGCCAGCGGCGCTTGCAGGCGCCCGGCGCCAATGATCGCCAACTGCGTGTTCGGGTATTTGTCTTTCAGCGCGGCAAAAGCCTGCAACAGATAAGTGTGACCCTTGACCGAAACCAGCCGCCCCAGCGCGCCGATCAGGCGCACATTCGGGTCGATGCCGAGCAGCTCACGCGCCTTTTCGCGGCTGTGCTGCAAACCTTCGGCCTGTTCGATGTCGATGGCGTTGGTGATCGCGTAAGTATTCTGGTCGGTGAAGCCGCAATCGCAGTCCAGCAGGTACTGTTTGACCGCTGGCGAAACACCGACGAAACGCCAGTGCCGATCAATCAGCCGCTGCGTTTGACGACGACGATAGAAGCGGTCGTACTCACCAAAACCGTGGGAGATGCCAATGCACAGCGGCACCTTCAACCAGCGGTTCAGGGTGAGCATCATGTTCACCGGTTTGAAGCGGTTGCAGATGACGATGTCGAACTTTTCCCGGCGGCAAAACTTGTACAGCTCCCACATCGCGCGCAGGCGCATGCCTTTCAGGGATTTGTCGGAAAACTCGAAATACACCGAGCGATCGGCGCGGCTGACTGGCTCGCCAGGTGCAGGTTTGCCACGCAGGAACGCTGCGGTGATTTCATAGCGATCCGACGGCAACGCCTTGACGATCTGCTCGGCAAGGTCGGCGAAATCATGGGCTTTGACGTTGTAGTCTGGCTGCAGCTGCAGCACCTTCGACCGTAGACTCATAACTCTCCCCGATTGACGCCTGATTCACCCGGTTTCAGCAGCCACAGCAATTCCTGGCGTCTGACCGCTTTTCGAAAAAATTCGTTTTCGCCATACACCGACGGCGCGCGACCGGCCAGCAAACGCTGGATCACGCGGCGCAAACGGCGCTTAAACGGTGCTGGTGGCTGCAGGTCATGCATCATGCCCAGCGCCATGGCTTTGTCGCGTTGCTGTTCGATAGTCAGTGGCAGGCACAGCGGCTGCATCGGTGCGGCGCCATCGAACGCCGGCGGCAGCGCGATGCCCTCACCGGCATTGCCCATCGGCCAGCGATCATTGTCGTGCAAATGGTTGGCGTAGCCGAGCAGGGTTGGCTGCCAGTCCAGAGTGTTCAGCACTTGCAGCACGGCTTGCTGGCTGCACAGATGATCAGGATGCGGGTCGAGTGTCGGGTGCGGCAAAACGATCACGTCCGGACGCGCGCGCAACAGCACTTCGCGCAGGTCGGCCAGCAGATTGTTCCAGGTCGGCGCGCCATCGACATCGCTCGGCAAGCTGAACGGGTTCAACTGGCGGAACAGACGGGTATCGCTCAGATCGGCTTCGCGTGAAGCCATCGCTTGATTCGGCGCCGCCTGCATCGCTGCCAGTTGCAGACAGAAGTAACCAAGTTGCACGCAGTTTTCCGCCGGCACACCGGCCCAGCGCGGCACGGCGAGGCTGTCCCAAGCGCGCAATCGACCCTTGAGCCGGGCGGCTTCGACCTTGTTCAGGCCCATCTGCTGATAATGCTCGGCTTCGATTTCGCCGGCGGTCAGGGTGACAATCCAGGCTTCGTCAGCCTGGCTGTACAGACCGTAAGCCGCGAGTTCGGCGTCGTCGGCGTGCGGTGCGATGACCATCACCCGCGAACGGCGGTAATCGGTTTGCTCCAACGCCCACAAAACCGGTTCGCCGGAGACGCGGCAGAAGCGCCCGCGCAAACGCAGCACACCTTGCGACAAGGCTTGCGCCTGACCGCTGAGGTTCAGATAGCGCAGACCGTTGACGCCGCGCTCGAAGGTTTGCGCATCAGGATTCGTACCGCCCACCAATTCGATACGCGGATCGAAGAAGCGGCCCAGCCACGTGCTTTTGACCTGCACCGCGAGAATCAGCGTGGCGTCATCCATCACCATCACGCCGTCATCCAGACGCAATTGCTCGCCGTTCAGATGCACTTTCGGCTGTGGCGTAAACGGTGGAAAGCTGTACTGATAATCGTCTTTCGGCGAATAGAACAAATGATCGGCGAACCACGCCTCATGGGCGATCCAGCCGATCACCGCGAGCAGCAACGGCAACCACCAGGCGACCAGCACACCGATCGTGATCAACACGATCAACGCAATCAGCAGGCCGATACGTTTGTTGCGCCGGTGGCGCTTGAGCAGTTGCTGTTTGCGGCTCATGGGCGGGCTCATACGGTGAACACCGGCACAGGATTGCACCAGCGATCTTTGTATTCACGGTCGGCGCGACCGAAGGAAAAGCGCAACGGCTTGTTCAGCGCGCGCGCATGTTCCCAGGCACTTTGCGTATTGAGGAAACTCAACACGCTGCCGGGACTGAATTCACGGGTTTCGGGGTCGACGCCGCCGTTGATGTATTCAACGCTGATCCACTCCGGCGCTTCGACGCGGTATACCAGTTGGATCGCAATCGGCGCCTCGTTGAGGAAGATCACCGAACCGATCAGCAGTTCGCGCAACAGCTCGATCACATCGGCCATGCGCGCCGCGCCGGTAGCGGGGAAACCCCAGCGGCGCTGAAACAGATCGCAGTAGATCGCCGCCAGCTCAACGCTGGAGAAGTCGCTGACAGGACGTACCACGCCGCCCGCCTCTTCCAGCAGACGCAATTCGCGGCGCTGGTTGTAGCGAAACTTCTTCGACAATTCTTCCGGGGTGCGGGCCATGGCCAGTTGCTCGGTCTGCAACTTCATGCCGCTGAAGCGACTTTCGTTGAGCGCCGACAGGTAGCGCGCGCGATGGCGCAGCGGGGCTTGGGCATCGACGGCAGCCGGAAGGATCAGCTCGGCGTTACCGAGGTCGAACAGGCCTTTTTTGCCGTTGCGCTTGAGCACGTCCTTGGACAGAGCGAGATCGCGGCCCCAGGTCGGGATCGCCGCTTTGATTTCGCCTTGCTGTTCCCAGGCCAGATAGCGCACCGAGATGCCGGCCAGATCGGCCAGACGCTCAACCACCAGCGGATGCGTGGCGACACTGCCGCCAAAACGCTGCCAAGTGGTTGCATAGGTCGAGGCGTCAACGGGCGACCAGCCACGTTCGCGCCAGCCTTGGAATCGGTTGAGCATCAGCCCCTCGGTGCCAGATCGATAACTTGCGGCAGACGCCAGAAGGTGTCGCGCACCGCACGGTCGGAGAATTGCTCACGCAGACGTTCGAGCATCATCTCGGCGCACTGATGGCGCTGTTGATCATCCATGCCGGCCAAATGTTGCAAGCCCTGGGCAAGGCGCTCGGCATCCCCCAGCGGGAACAGAATGCCCACGCCTTCGACCACTTCCTTCGCCCCGCCACACGCAGTGGCCAGCAACGGCACGCCGGCGGCCATGGCCTCCAGCAGCACCATGCCGAACGGTTCGTGATCGGAGCTCAGCGCGAAAACATTGAAGGCGCGGAAGAAATTGCGTGCGTCCGGCACCTGACCGAGGAACAGCACGCGATCGCCGATACCCAGCTCTAGCGCCAGCTCTTTGAGATCCTGTTCCAGACGGCCCTTGCCGAGAATCACCAGTTGGCTGTTCTCGGGCAACCCCGGTAGCGCGGCGGCGAAACCTTGCAGCAATGTCGCCTGATCCTTGTCCGGGTGCAGTCGACCAACGTTGCCGACAATCCACGCATCCGCCGCCAGACCCAAGGTCTCGCGGGCTTCGCGGGCGGACACCTGAGCAAATTGCAGCGCAGGCAGATCGATACGGTTGTACAGCGTCTGAATCCGCGCTTGCGGCCACTTCGGCAGGCAACGACGCATGTCGTCGCGCACCGCATCGGACACACCGAGCAGGCTCAGACGTTTACGGAAAATGTGCGCGAACAGTTTGCGCGTACGGCGTTGGTAATCACCAAACGCGTGATGCACGCCAATCACCGGCAGCGACGTGCCGAGCAAGGCGATGTAGATCGGCTTGAAACGATGGGCGATGCAGAAACTGAAATTGCGTGAAGCGGCGATCTTGCGCAGATCGCCGATGGCGCCCAGCTTCAGGCCACGAATGGCCTTGGAGCTGTATTCCATGAACAACACTTCATCGGAGGCACACGCTGCGGCCACCTCGCTATCGGCGGCCCCGGTCAGAAAGACCGTGGTCACCCGATAACCGGTGCCCGCGAACAGGCTGGCGTACTGCCGTGCGCAGTCGAGGAACGGCCCGTCATAGCCGTGACAGAACTGCAACACATGGCGTTCAGCCGAGCGAGTCATAAGCGTTTGCGCCCTCTTTGACCACCAGAATGTCTTCCATGATCAGGTACTGCAGATCGGAGCCGAAGAACATGTTCAGCGCGTCGGTCGGCGAGCAGATCATCGGTTCGCCACGACGGTTGAGCGAGGTGTTCAGCGACACGCCGTTGCCGGTGAGGACTTCCAGCGCTTTCATCATGTCGTAGTAGCGCGGGTTGTATTCGCGTTTGAGCACCTGGGCACGGGACGTACCGTCTTCATGGACGACTTCCGGCACACGGGTTTTCCACTCATCCGCGACTTCGAAAGTGAAGGTCATGAACGGCGCCGGGTGATCGATCTTGATCATCTGTGGCGCGACGGTGTCGAGCATCGACGGGCAGAAAGGCCTCCAGCGCTCGCGGAACTTGATCTGGTGGTTGATGCGGTCTGCCACGCCGGGAATGCTCGGGCAACCGATGATCGAACGACCACCGAGTGCGCGCGGACCGAACTCCATGCGGCCCTGGAACCAGGCCACCGGGTTGCCATCGACCATGATCTTGGCGATCTGCTCAGGCATGTTGTCGAGCTTGCGCCAGGTCGGCTTGTTCTCGTGACGGGCGCACGCGGCGATCACGTCTTCGTTGCTGTACGACGGGCCGAGGTAGACGTGTTCCATCTTCTCGACCGGTACGCCACGGGCGTGCGACACGTAAGCGGCGGCGCCAACAGCGGTGCCGGCATCGCCGGACGCAGGTTGTACGAACAACTCTTTAACGTCATCGCGGGCGATGATTTTCTGGTTGAGCTTGACGTTCAACGCACAGCCACCGGCGAACGCGAGTTTGCCGGTTTCCTTGAGGATGTCGCCCAGGTAGTGGTCGATCATCTGCAGCGAGATCTTTTCGAACAGCGCTTGCATGCTCGCGGCGTAGTGAATGTACGGCTCGTCAGCGATGTCGCCTTCGCGTTTCGGGCCCAGCCATTCGATCAGCTTCGGCGAGAAGTAGAAGCCTTTGCCCTTCTCTTTGTAGCGGCGCAGGCCGATCACGTTGGCGTAGTCGGTGTTGATCACCAGCTCGCCGTTCTCGAACGAGGCCAGACGCGAGAAGTCATATTTGCTGGCGTCGCCGTACGGCGCCATGCCCATGACCTTGAACTCACCGTCGAGCATCTCGAAACCGAGGAACTCGGTGATCGCGCCGTACAGGCCGCCGAGGGAGTCCGGATCGAAGAATTCCTTGATCTTGTGGATCTTGCCGTTTTCGCCGTAACCGAAGAAGGTCGTGGCGTACTCACCCTTGCCGTCGATGCCGAGAATCGCGGTTTTCTCTTGGAAACCCGAGCAGTGGTAGGCGCTGGAGGCGTGAGCCAGGTGGTGCTCGACCGGCTCGATCTTGATCTTTTTCGGATCGAAACCCAGTTGCTCCAGGCACCAGACGATCTTGTTGCGGTAGCGCTTGTAGCGGCGGTTGCCCATCAGAATCGCGTCAAGAGCGCGATCCGGTGCGTACCAGTAGCGCTTGGCGTAGTGCCAGCGCGCTTCGCCGAACAGGCTGATCGGTGCGAACGGAATCGCTACCACGTCAACGTCGGACGGCTTGATGCCAGCCTGCTCAAGGCAGAACTTCGCCGATTCGTAGGGCATGCGGTTCTTTGCATGCTTATCGCGTACGAAGCGCTCTTCCTCAGCCGCCGCCACCAACTTGCCGTCGATGTACAAGGCTGCTGAAGGATCATGGCTAAGGGCGCCGGACAGGCCAAGAATCGTCAATGCCACAGGGGTCTAGCCTCTTTAGTCTGCATGCAGGCGCAAGGCGCCTTGAAAATTGAAGTGCCCTCGCACCGGGCGAGAGACAGCTAAAGGGCGGGATTATAGCGTAAAAGCGCCAGCAAACCTCTAGCGGAACGGGCAAGCGCCCGCGTTGACACTTCCGGGCACGTCAACATAGACTCCGTGCAAATGGACTGGGGGATCCCGGTCGGCGCTAATGCCTCGGTGAGATCACCGGGGCTTTTCGCTTTCTGAGGCAGGGAAAATCTTCAAACCCCAGTTCTCGAATCCCTCTCCGACGTTGCTCCGCCCTCCACTGCAATAGAATTTGCGCTTGAGCACATCAAACGCGCGATTCTCCTGACCTGCCCTTCGTTACTCCCGATTCGCTTGCGTTTTCAAAGAGAGAAAACTGCAAAACAGCTACCCACGACTTGATAAGCCCATGTATGAACGCAAACTTTCGCTGCCGTTTTAATCGTCAAGAGATGCCCTCCGATGTCGTCAGGGCAAATTAGCATCGGCGCTCAATCGGGCACAGGTTATGGGTTCTGGAGAAGTTGTAGGAGAAGTCAGCGGAGTTTGTGGCGTATTGATGTTCAGGTTCAAAAGATCGCAGCCTTCGGCAGCTCCTACAGGAAATCGCATTCCAAATGTAGGAGCTGCCGAAGGCTGCGATCTTTTAAGTCCTCAGACTCGATCAATACTTTTCGGCAAGCGCTGATCAATCACTCGATACAGCGCGCTGCTCTCGGGCCAGTTGCGCATGAACCGTGCGCGGTCGCGGGCGTAGGCCGGGGCGAAGCTGCCGAGGGAGCGGTGTTGGCACATCGAGTCGAGGTCGATCAGGGCCCAGCGATCGTCCTGCCAGAACAGGTTATGGCCCTTGAAATCGCCATGACTGATGCGCTCGGCGATCAGGCGGGCGAACAGTTGATCCAGCGCCTGCAACTCGGATTCCGGCGCCTCGCCGTTTTCAACATACGGCGCAAAGCGCTCGATGATGTCCGGGCCCGGCAGGTATTCGGTGATCAGATAAGCGCGGCTGCGCAGCCACAGAAAGCGTTTTTCCAGTACGGCCAGCGGCTTCGGCGTGGCGATGCCGAGGAACGCCAGACGATTGCCTTCACGCCATGAATGCCAAGCGCGGCTCGGGCGCCAGAAGCGTTTGAGCCAATGAGCAAAATTCTTGATGTTGTAGCGCTTGATCACCAGTTTGCGCCCGGCCACTTCAACCTTGCCGACGCTCGCCGCGCCGCCGGTTTTGTACAAATGGCCCTGATCGAGCAGCGCATCGGCCTGTTCCAGCACCGGCACCATCGCCGCCTCTTCTTCGCGACGAATAGCACGTAGCGCGAATGCTCCGCGCTGCACGGCAAACAGCGTGCACTCGCGACCGACCTTGATCAGGTAATCGCGCAAACGCCAGGCGCGCACTTTGTCGATCTGCTTCTGCAACGCTTCCAGCGGCAACGCGTGTTCGCCGTTGCTCAGCAGGTAATACACCAACAATTCTTCAGTGAACGGCTCCAGCGCCTTGGGCAACTGGGCGAAAAACACACCGAGATTTTCCAGCACTTTCTGCCGCGACAACGGCTGGCCAGCGGTTTCCGCGCAGATGCCGGCACCGTCGATCAGATACAACTGGCCGCCATGGCGCAGCAGATTGTCGAGGTGCAGGTCTTCCTGCCACAGGCCTTTGCTGTGCAACTGCGCAATCGCGCCGAGTGCGTCGCCCAACACCGCCGATTGTTCATCCGCCAGCACCGGCAACGACTCGACCTGTTGCCAGGCATCGCCAAGGCTTTCAGCGTCTTCAAGGAATTCGAACAGCAGCCAGCCGCCCTCGCCTTCCTTCAAGCCATCGGCCAACAGCAGCGGCGTGGTCAAGCCTTGCGCCGCCAGCAGCTTCACGCCATTGAGTTCACGCTGAAAATGCCGCGCCGCTTTGCTGCCGACCAGCAATTTCGCCAGCACTGGCCGACCGCGCCACACACCGGCACCGACATAACGCTGCCCCGGCAGCACCCGCAGCAGACTCAGCAACTGCAAATCGGCAGGCCCGGCGGCATCGGCCAGGGAAGTCGTCAACGGCAGACTTGGCGTGCGCCCGGCGTTTTTCAGGTCGGACAACTGCATCAGCGAGTCTCCTTGCGACTGCGCCGCGCAGTCAGACGCGTAACCCAGGCGTCGACCAACGAACTGTCGGTCGCCTGATCGACATAGGCCGCAAGCAGCTCGCGCAGTTGCGCCTCGTTCCATTGCGGCGCACGGCGCACCAGCGGCTCCAGATCCTTGACCCGATCGCGCATGCCCCACAGCAGTGGCCGGGTTTTCTCCAGGTCGATCAACTGCGCGCGATACTCAGCGCCGTCGGCCTGCAAAAAAATATGTTTCGGGTAAAAACAGCCGTGCACCTGACGCAGACCGTGCAGCAGCCGCGCCAGTTGCCCGCAGGCCTTGAGGATCGCTGATTGCTGCGCGACGGTCAGTTCCGACCAGCGCTGCAACAACGAATCAAGATCATCCCAGCCATCGAGGGCGCGGGTCAGCAGGATCGCGCGGACTTCGCCATCGACCTTGCGCTGGCCGAAAAAAGCCGCTTGCAGCGCCGGAATCCCCAGCGTGTTGTAACGGCTGATATTGCGAAACTCACGGGCAAAACTCGGCTCGCCGAATGGCGCGTGCAAGGTGCGCGTCAGGTAGTTGCTCTGGCGCTTGAGGTAGTAGGCGTGCCCTTCCAGCTCCAGGCGAAACACGCTGCTCCAGCCGCCACCGTCAGTGTTCGGCTCGTCCACCGCTTCAAGCTGTTTGGCCCAGAGCGCGTCGAAGGTGCCGAGGCCATGGCGCTCGAGCAGCGCACGGTCTTCAGCGGCCAGAAAATCAGTCATTCGCGTCCCTCGAAAAATCTCACCACGTGGCGAATGCGCTTTTTGTCAGCGGCATTCAGGCGATCACGCCCACGGTATTGCAGGTAGAAGCGCAGGCGCTGGGTGTTCGACAGGTGATATTTGGCGACCTTGTCGAGGCAGGCCAGATCCTTGGTGATGCGGTACTTGAGCCAGAAACCGCGCCAGAAATCGCCGTTCGGGCAGTCGATCAGGAACAGTCGATCCTGATCGTCGATCAGCAGGTTGCGCCACTTCAGATCGTTATGGGTGAAGCGGTGATCGTGCATCGTCCGCGTGTAAGCGGCCAGTTGCCGACTGACGCCATCGACCCAGGCGCGATCCTTGAGTTTCGGATCGTTGCGCTCGGCCAGCGCCGAGAGATCCTCGGTGCGCGGCAGTTCGCGGGTGATCATCGCGCCGCGGTCGTACGCCGCGCCACGTCGCTCCAGACCCCAGGCCACCACTTCGGCGGTGGGAATGCCCCACTTGGCGAAGCGCTTGAGGTTCTGCCATTCCATCTTCACCCGCGGCTTGCCGAGGTAACGGCGCAAGCCTTTACCGGCGCCGACGTAGCGTTTGACGTAATAGTTGACGCCGTTGCGCTCGACCCGGACGACTTCCGACAGCGGATCGCGAGTCAGCCGTTCGCCTTGCAGCGCGAACACCGCTTCGAGGCTGCCAAAATCTTCGGCGAGTTCACTGTATTGCGGCTCCAGAATCCAACCCGCCATCAGAGCGCATCCCCGTAGCGCTGTTTACGCGCATAGAGCTTGTTGGCCTTGCCTTCGAGCCAGCTCAGCAACGGCGCTTCTTCGGCGAGAATCTGCCGCAGCGGTTGCTGGAAATAACCCTTGAGGAAACGCAGCTTGTCGCGTCGGGTCAGGCCGATATCCAGCGCGGAAAAGTACAGCGCGGCCAGATCCTTGTTGCGCCAGCGCTGGGTGATTTTCGCGCGGGTCTGGGCACGGTGCAGATCAATCACCGAGAGTTTGAAATCTTCTGCCGTCACCGGTTTATCGGTGTGCAGCAGGAAGTGGCAGATGTAGCAGTCGCGGTGATTGACGCCCGCGCGGTGCATCATGCCGGTCATGCGCGCGACTTCGGCGATCAGCGCGCGCTTGAGTTTCGGCTCGGTCGGCTGCTTGATCCAGTCGATGCTGAAGTCTTCGAGACTGACGGTCGGCGCCAGTTCTTCGGTGACGATGAACGAATGCTGATCCGCCGGGTTGCTGCCCTTCTCGCCGTACGCAACGGCGGTCATGGTCGGCACGCCGACTTCCTGCAAACGCTGGATAGCCTTCCACTCCTGACCCGCGCCGAGTACCGGCAGCTTGGCAGTCAGCAGATTTTTGAAGATTTCGCCCCAGCCGATGCCACGGTGGATCTTCACAAAAAATCCGTTGCCGTCGACTTCCGTGCGCAGTGTCCGGCGTGCTTCCAGCTCGCGGTATACCTCGCCCTGCAAGCCTTCGACTTCGGCGAACGGGTCGCGTCCGGCCCAAAGGCTTTTGAACGGTTCAGCCAGCATCAACTTCATTAAGCGTGCTCCGCCAGAATCACATCGGCCGCGTGCTGCGGCATGCTGTAGAGGTCGGCCGTCTCCGCGAAGGCCAGACCATTGCGGCTCCAGGCCGCGCGTGCAGCGTCGTCTTTCAACATGTCAGTCAGGTATTGCGTCAACTGCGCCTGATCGAACGGCTCGTCCAGCACTCGCCCGGCGTCGGCCTCGGCGATGTAATGGGCATAACCGCAGACCGCACTGACCAACACCGGCAAGCCGGCGACCAGCGCTTCAAGCAACACAGTACCGGTGTTTTCGTTGTACGCCGGGTGAATCAACAGGTCGGCGCCGAGCAGGAAACGCGGGATATCGCTGCGCCCTTTGAGGAACGTGACGTTATCGCCCAGACCCAACGTCGCGCTCTGCATCTGGAATAATTTGGGGTCATCCTGGCCGATTACAAACAGCCGCGTGCGCTTCTTCAGTTCGGCGGGCAATGCGGCCAGTGCTTTCAGGCTGCGATCGACGCCCTTGGTCTTGAAGCCCGAACCGATCTGCACCAGCAGCAGCTCGTCATCCTTCAGATTGAATTCGGCGCGGAAACCGGCGCGAATTTCGTCAGCGTCCGCTGGACGGCGGCGATCCTGGGCGATGCCCGGTGGCAGCAAGTGGAAGCGCTCAAGCGGCGTGTCGTAATGCTTGATGAACAACGGCTGCTGCACTTCGGAAATCATCAGCACTTCGGTCTTCGCATCTTTGGCGAACACCGCGCGCTCGTATTCGGCGAAGTGGCGATAGCGGCCCCAGCGGCGGTACAGCGAATTGCGCAGGTTCTGCGCCTTGTCTTCGAAGCAGCCGTCGGCGGCGTAATAAACGTCCAGCCCCGGCATCTTGTTGAAGCCGATCAGGCGATCAACCGGGCGCTTGGCCAGATCCGCTGCCATCCACGCACTGAGTTTTTCGTTGCGACGATGATTGAAGAAGGCTTTGACCGGCGCCACCAGCACTTCAAAACCGGGCGGCACGTCGCCTTCCCAGATCAGCGTGTAGACGCGGATCTGATGCCCGCGTTTCTGGCATTCGAGGGCGATGCGCATGAAATCGCGCTGCAAGCCACCGAACGGAAAATATTTGTACAGGACGAATGCCAATTGCATCAGCGCAGCTCCTCAGCCATTAACAACGTGCTCAGTCGGCTGGCGACACGCTCGGGGTTCAGACGCGTGAAGCACAGCGGCTGTTCACGCTTCAGGTCAAACTGACGGGCATCCTGCGCGGTCGGTTGATAGGTACATTTCTTTTGCAGGCACGGCGCGCACGGGAAGTCGCTGGCCAGGTGAATCTGCAATTTGCCGTAAGCGCCGGTCAGGCCCGGGTTGGTCGGGCCGAACAGCGAAATGGTCGGCACGTCCAGCGCCGCTGCCAAATGGCCGAGGCCGGTGTCCACCGCCACGCAGGCTTGCGCCCCGGCGAGGACTTTGCCGACGCCGGCCAGATTGAGTTTCGGCAGCACTTCGGCGTGTTTGAAACCGGCGGCAATGCGTTCGGCGCGGGCCTTTTCCTGCGGATTGCCCCACGGCAGCTTGACGCCGACGCCGAGGTAACCGACGCGTTCGGTCAGTTCGCGCCAGTAGGCTTCCGGCCAGTGTTTGGTGTCCCACGTGGTGCCGTGCAGGAACACTACGAAGGCGTTTTTGCGTGGCAGTTCGACCAGACGCTCGACGTTGAGGCCGTAGTCGCCCAAGCCTTTTGGCAGGTCGTAACCGAGGGCGATGGCGAACAGTTGGCGCACGCGTTCGACGGCATGTTGCCCACGGGCCACGGCCAGTTTGCGATCGTAAAAACGCGCGGCCATCGGCTCGCGGGCCGAACCTTTGTCGAGCCCGGCCACCGGCGCTTTGACATAACGGGTCAGCCAGGCACTTTTCAGCAGACCTTGGGCGTCGATGACCAAATCGTACTTTTGCGCGCGCACGCTTTGCTTGAAGCGTTTCCACTCGCCGCTGGTGATGGTTTTCCAGAGGTTTTTGCGCCAGCGGCGGATCGCCACCGGAATCACTTTGCCAACGGCCGGGTGCCAGGTCGGAATCTCGGCGAAGCCTTCTTCAACGACCCAGTCGAATTTGATCCCGGGGATCGCCCTGGCGGCGTCAGTCAGCGCCGGCAACGCATGAATCACGTCGCCCAGCGATGAAGTCTTGATCAACAGTACCCGCAACTTAATGAACCTCGACCACAGAGCCCTGCAATTTCTGCAAGGCATCGTTGACCGCGTCCGGCATCAGCTGGCGCAGGCAGTTGTAATGGCCGAAGCGGCAGGTACGGTCGAAGCATGGGCTGCAATCGAGCCCCAGACGCACCACTTCGACGTGCTCGGCCAACGGCGGGGTGAAGCCCGGCGAGGTTGAGCCGTAGACCGCGACCAATGGACGATTCAGGGCGGCGGCGACGTGCATCAGGCCGGAGTCATTGGAGACCACCGAGTCGGCGCAGGACATTAGGTCGATGGCTTCGGCCAGCGAGGTGCCGCCACTGAGGTTGACCGATTCTTCGCGCAGGCCCGGGATCAATCGGGCGCGAATGTCTTCGCCGACCGCGTGATCGTTTTTCGAGCCGAACAGCCACACTTGCCAGCCTTCGCGGATACGCGCTTCGGCGACTTTGGCGTAATGCTCGGACGGCCAGCGTTTGGACTCGCCGAACTCGGCGCCGGGGCACAGGGCCAATACCGGGCGATCGAGGCTCAGGCCGAACTTGGCCAGCGCGGCTTCGCGGGTGACCGGGTCGATTTGCAGGCTTGGGCGTGGATAGGGTTTCGGCAGCTCGGCGTTCGGCTCATAGGCCAAAGCCATGAAACGCTCGATCATCAGCGGATAGCGTTCTTTGTCGAGGGTGCGCACGTCGTTGAGCAGACCGTAGCGGAATTCGCCGCGCCAGCCGGTGCGTTTCGGGATGCCGGCGAAGAACGGCACCAGCGCTGATTTCAGCGAGTTGGGCAGCAGGATCGCCTGATCGTACTGACCGCGCAGGGATTTGCCGATGCGCCGACGCATCGCCAATTCCAGCGCGCCATGGCCGAGCGGGAAGCTCAAGGCCTGGCGCACTTCGGGCATGCGCTCAAGGATCGGCCGGCTCCACTCGGGGGCCAGCACGTCGATTTCGCATTGCGGGTGGCGCTGTTTGAGACACTGAAACAGTGTCTGCGCCATCACCATGTCACCGACCCAACTGGGCCCAACGATCAGAATATTCATGTGGTTTCCAAAAACGAACCGGGGAGGCATTTACGCCTCCCCGCCTCGAGAATTCTACAAATACTGTAGATCTACTGTGGGAGCGAGCCTGCTCGCGAAAGGGTCTTCACATTCAACATTATTGTCGTCTGATACTCCGCTATCGCTGGCAAGCCAGCTCCCACAGGGTTTTGCACTCACTCCAACATCTGCATTTCACCGCAGATCTATTGTAGGAGTGAGCCCGCTCGCGAAGAGGCCAGCACATCCGAAATCAATGCTGCCTGACACTCCGCCTTCGCGAGCAAGCTCGCTCCCACAGGGTTTTGCGTCCGTTCCAACATCTGCATTTCAGCGCAGATCACTGTGGGAGCGGGCTTGCTCGCGAAGGCGCCGGCACATCCGAAATCAATGTTGCCTGACACTCCGCCTTCGCGAGCAAGCTCGCTCCCACAGGGTTTTACATCCGTTCCAACATCTGCATTTCAGCGCAGATCACTGTGGGAGCGGGCTTGCTCGCGAAGAGGCCAGCACATTCAACATCGATGTTGCCTGACACTCCGCCTTCGCGAGCAAGCTCGCTCCCACAGTGTTTTGCGTCCGCTCCAACATCTGCATTTCAGCGCAGATCACTGTGGGAGCGGGCTTGCTCGCGAAGAGGCCGGCACATCCAACATCGATGTCGCCTGACACACCGCCTTCGCGAGCAGGCTCTCTCCCACAGGGTTTTGCGTCCGTTCCAACATCTGCATTTCAGCGCAGATCACTGTGGGAGCGGGCTTGCTCGCGAAGAGGCCGGCACATCCAACATCGATGTCGCCTGACACACCGCCTTCGCGAGCAGGCTCTCTCCCACAGGGTTTTGCGTCCGTTCCAACATCTGCATTTCAGCGCAGATCACTGTGGGAGCGAGCTCGCTCGCGAAGAGGCCGGCACATCCAACATCGATGTCGCCTGACACTCCGTCTTCGCGAGCAGGCTCGCTCCCACAGGGTTTTGCGTCCGTTCCAACATCTGCATTTCAGCGCAGATCACTGTGGGAGCGGGCTTGCTCGCGAAGGGGCCGGCACATCCAACATCGGTGCTGCCTGACACTCCGCCTTGCGAGCAAGCTCACTCCTACAGGGTTTTGCGTCCGTTCCAACATCTGCATTTCCGCGCAGATCACTGTGGGAGCGAGCCTGCTCGCGAAGGGGCCGGCACATTCAACATCGATGTTGCCTGACACTCCGCTTTCGCGAGCGGCTCGCTCCCACCTTTTGAATTTCGTTGCCTTCATTGGCGGGTTCAGCTTAGCCCCATCTCTTTCCAGATCCGCAACACCTGTCGCCGTTCTTCGACAAACTGGTCGCCTGCAATCACCCCCGGGTCCTTCTGCAAGGCCTGCCGGTGGGCGGCGGAGCGGTAGGCTTTGTAGGCCTCGCGCAACAGGCTGGCGTCTTCGGCAGGCATCAGCCCTTCGTGTTCCAGCTCTTCCGTGATGCGGATGTTATCGGTCCAGCGCAGCAATGGCGGGTGGTTGTGCGACCACGCCAGGGCCGCGTATTGCACCATAAATTCAATATCGACGATACCTCCGGCGTCCTGCTTGAGGTCGAACGGCGCCGTGGCGTCGAAGGCATTCGCCGCTGTGCCGGCCGCGGTGCTCTTGGTGCCGAGGTTGTCGCGCATCTTCGCGCGCATCTCGCTGACTTCCTGTTGCAACTTCGCCAGATCACGGGATTTGCCCAACACCTGCGCACGAACCTTCTCGAACGCTTTGCCAACATCCTGACTGCCGACCAGCACCCGCGCCCGCACCAGAGCCTGATGCTCCCACGTCCACGCTTCATTTTCTTGATAACGAGCAAACGCGCCGAGCGAACTCACCAACAGCCCGGAAGCACCGGACGGCCGCAAACGCATGTCCACTTCATAGAGCTGGCCCGAGTTGGTCTGCGCCGTCAGCAAGTGAATGATCCGCTGCCCCAGCCGGGTAAAGAACTGCGCGCCATCAATCGGCTTGGCCCCGTCGGTTTCCGCCTGCGGATCACCGTCGTGGATAAACACCAGATCCAGATCCGAACCATGCCCCAGTTCCAGCCCGCCGACTTTCCCGTAACCGACAATGATGAAGCCGGGATCGCACAAGGTGCCATCGGTGCGCAGCGGTGTGCCGTGTTTGGCCACGGTCTGGCGCCAGGCCAGGGCCAGCACTTGTTCAAGAATCGCCTCAGCGAGCCAAGTCAGGTAATCGCTGACTTTCATCAACGGCAGGCTGCCGGCGATTTCCGAGGCGGCGACGCGCAAACGGTGCGCCAATTTGAAATGACGCAGCGCTTCCATTTGTTGTTCGAGGTCGTCTTCGGGGATTCGCGTCAGCCGCTCGCGCAATTCGGCGGCCAATTCCGGCGCCAAGGGCGGCTTGAACAAACGCCCTTCGTTGAGCAATTCATCCATCAGCAGCGGGAAGCGAGTTATCTGCTCAGCAATCCACGGGCTCGCCGCGCACAACGTCAGCAAGCGGCGCAGCGCACCGGGGTTTTCCGTGAGCAAGACTAAATAAGCCGAACGCCGAGCGACCGCTTCCACCAGCGGCAACACCCGCTCAAGCACCAGATCCGGATTGGCATGCTCAACCGCTTGCGCCAACAGGCGCGGAATAAACGCATCAAGACGCTCGCGCCCTAGCCGTTGCATCGCGCGCAATTGCGGGCTGCCGCGCAAACCGGCCAGTGCCTTCAGGGCTTTGCTCGCATCAGCGAAACCGCCCTCTTCCAACTGACGGCACGCGGCCTCTTCGTCCTGTTCCTCTTCCCACAACGGCAACCATTCACCGCCAACCACTACTTCGCTTTCGGTGCCTTCTTCCTCGTCGGGATCGGCAATCACCTGCGCAAAGTGCCAGGCGACGCGGCCGCGCCAGAACATCAGCTTCTCGTGGAAAGCGTCCCAATCGGCAAAGCCGAGCATGAAAGCGATGCGCGCCTGATCCTGCGCGCCATCCGGCAACATCTGCGTCTGACGGTCGGCAATCGCTTGAATCGCATGCTCGGTGTAACGCAGAAATTCGTAACCTTCACGCAACTCGCTGATCACCGCCGGCGGCAGGTAGCCCTGCCCTTCCAGCGTGCTCAACACCTTTAATAGAGGACGCTGTTGCAGACTCAGGTCGCGGCCGCCGTGGATCAACTGAAAGGCCTGAGCAATAAACTCGACCTCACGAATCCCGCCGGAACCCAGCTTTATGTTGTCGGCCATGCCCTTGCGCCGCACTTCCTGCTGGATGAGCTGCTTCATGGTGCGCAGCGCTTCGATCGCCGAGAAGTCCAGGTAACGCCGATAAACAAATGGCCGCAGCATGTCAAGCAACTGCGCACCGGCGACCTGATCGCCGGCCACCACCCGCGCCTTGATCATCGCGTAGCGTTCCCAGTCGCGGCCCTGATCCTGGTAATACTGTTCCAGCGCATTGAAGCTCAGCACCAGCGCGCCGGAGGAACCGTACGGGCGCAGGCGCATGTCGACGCGGAACACAAAGCCGTCGACGGTCATCGGATCCAGTGCCTTGATCAGGCGCTGGCCGAGACGAATGAAAAATTCCTGATTATCCAGCGAGCGCTTCACGCCCACCGTTTCGCCGCCCTCGGGGTAGGCAAAAATCAAATCGATGTCGGAGGACAGGTTCAGCTCGACCGCGCCGAGCTTGCCCATGCCGAGGATGACCATGGGCTGCGGCTCACCGCTGCGGCGACCGGTCGGCGTGCCGAATTGTTCGCAATGGCGGCTGTACAACCATTGATAAGCCTGGTCGATGGTGGCGTCGGCCATGTCCGAGAGATCGCGGCAGGTCTGCACCAGATCAGCCTGACGGGTAAGGTCACGCCAGATGATCCGTACTTGATGGCGCGCCCGTTGGCGACGCAGGGCGCGACCGAGTTCGTCTTCGGTCTGTGCCGCGCTCACCGCAGCGGAAATCTGCGCACACAATTCACCCGGTGCGAACGGCCGGTCGAGTTCGCCAGACTGCACCAGCGCGAGCAACATCAAAGGGTCACGAACGCTCTGTTCAATGACGAACTCGCTGGCAGCGGTGACGCGGGCGAACTGCGCCCAGCGTTCTGGCGTCCAGGTCGAGAAGCCGTGATCGTCTTCCAGTTCGGCGACGGCCGTACGGAACGACTGTTCGGATCGAGTGACCAACGGCAGGAGGATGGCAGGCAGTTCGGCAAGCACGGGCAGGGTCATGGTCTATCCTTGATCGGCGTGTATTCAGCCGCTTGTAGTGAATGGTGAAAACCCGCTACCTGAAGGACTGTCGAACAAAAGTTAGAAATAGCTGAAATTTCTTCTTCTTTAGCATCCAGCATCAAAGTTTCACCTTTTACGGATGGTAATCGACCAACCTTAACGATTATTCTCACAACGCAGTCAGAGGCCACAAGCCTTTCATCTGTAGTTTTACTACTCGTCTATACATCCGAAAGGCTGAAATGCTCAAAGATTTGTAGTAAAACTACACGCCGCCGGAACAACCTGTCGGCAATCCAAGAATTTTAAATCGTCTGCCCACAAGGCCAGTCGCAAACTCAGGCAACCGATTCTGGAAGCCTTTCCGCCCTGGAGCAAGCCATGCAAGACCTCGATCCCGTCGAAACCCAGGAATGGCTGGACGCCCTGGAATCGGTTCTCGACAAAGAAGGCGAAGACCGTGCTCACTATCTGATGACCCGTATGGGTGAACTGGCAACCCGCAGCGGTTCGCAGCTCCCTTACGCCATCACCACGCCTTACCGCAACACCATCCCGGTAACCCACGAAGCACGCATGCCTGGCGACCTGTTCATGGAACGCCGCATTCGCTCGTTGGTACGCTGGAACGCGATGGCCATGGTAATGCGTACGAACCTGAAAGATTCCGACCTCGGTGGTCACATCTCCAGCTTCGCTTCCAGTGCGACCCTGTATGACATCGGCTTCAACTACTTCTTCCAGGCCCCGACCGACGAACACGGCGGCGACCTGATCTACTTCCAGGGCCACACCTCGCCAGGCGTTTACGCCCGTGCGTTCATGGAAGGCCGCATCACCGAAGACCAGATGAACAACTTCCGCCAGGAAGTCGACGGTCAGGGCCTGTCGTCCTACCCGCACCCTTGGCTGATGCCTGACTTCTGGCAGTTCCCGACCGTATCGATGGGTCTGGGTCCGATTCAAGCGATCTACCAGGCTCGCTTCATGAAGTACCTGGAACACCGCGGTTTCATCCAGCCGGGCAAACAGAAAGTCTGGTGCTTCCTGGGCGACGGCGAGTGCGACGAGCCGGAATCCCTGGGCGCGATCTCCCTGGCCGGCCGCGAGAAGCTGGACAACCTGATCTTCGTCATCAACTGCAACCTGCAGCGCCTCGACGGCCCGGTTCGCGGCAACGGCAAGATCATCCAGGAACTCGAAGGCGTGTTCCGCGGTGCTCAGTGGAACGTGACCAAAGTCATCTGGGGCCGTTTCTGGGATCCACTGCTGGCCAAAGACGTCGACGGCATCCTGCAACGTCGCATGGACGAAGTCATCGACGGCGAGTACCAGAACTACAAAGCCAAAGACGGCGCGTTCGTCCGTGAGCACTTCTTCAACACGCCTGAACTCAAGGCGATGGTTGCTGATCTGTCCGACGACGAGATCTGGAAACTCAACCGTGGCGGCCACGACCCGTACAAGGTCTATGCGGCTTACCACGAAGCGGTCAACCACAAAGAACAACCAACCGTCATCCTCGCCAAGACCATCAAAGGTTATGGCACCGGTGCCGGCGAAGCGAAAAACACTGCGCACAACACCAAGAAAGTCGATGTCGACAGCCTGAAGTTGTTCCGCGATCGTTTCGACATCCCGGTCAAGGACGAAGAGCTGGAGAACCTGCCGTTCTTCAAGCCAGAGCCAAACAGCGCCGAAGCTCGCTACCTCAGCGAGCGTCGCACTGCACTGGGCGGTTTCGTGCCACAGCGCCGCGCACAAAGCTTCAGCGTACCGACGCCGGACCTGGACACCCTCAAGGCCATCCTTGACGGTTCCGGCGACCGTGAAATTTCCACCACCATGGCCTTCGTGCGAATCCTCGCGCAACTGGTCAAGGACAAGGAAATCGGCCCGCGCATCGTTCCGATCATCCCGGACGAAGCCCGTACCTTCGGTATGGAAGGCATGTTCCGTCAGCTCGGCATCTACTCGTCCGTCGGCCAGCTCTACGAGCCAGTCGATAAAGACCAGGTGATGTTCTACAAGGAAGACCAGAAAGGTCAGATCCTTGAAGAGGGCATCAACGAAGCAGGCGCCATGAGCTCGTTCATCGCCGCCGGTACTTCGTACTCCAGCCACAACCAGCCGATGCTGCCGTTCTACATCTTCTACTCGATGTTCGGCTTCCAGCGTATTGGTGACCTGGCCTGGGCCGCTGGCGACAGCCGTACCCGTGGCTTCCTGATCGGCGGCACCGCCGGCCGTACCACCCTGAACGGTGAAGGTCTGCAACACGAAGACGGTCATAGCCACCTGCTGGCTGCAACCATCCCGAACTGCCGCACCTACGATCCAACCTACGGCTACGAGCTTGCGGTGATCATTCAGGACGGCATGAAGAAGATGACCGAAGAGCAACAGGACATCTTCTATTACATCACCGTGATGAACGAGTCGTACCAGCAGCCAGCCATGCCGGCCGGTGCCGAAGAAGGCATCAAGAAAGGCATGTACCTGCTCGAAGAAGACACCCGCGATGCGGCGCACCACGTACAGCTGATGGGCTCCGGCACCATCCTGCGTGAAGTCCGTGAAGCGGCGAAGATTCTGCGTGAAGAGTTCAACGTTGGCGCTGACGTGTGGAGCGTTACCAGCTTCAACGAACTGCGTCGCGACGGCCTCGCTGTCGAGCGCAGCAACCGTCTGAAGCCGGGCCAGAAGCCTAAGCTGAGCTACGTCGAAGAGTGCCTGAACGGCCGTAAAGGTCCGGTCATCGCCTCTACCGACTACATGAAACTGTTCGCCGAGCAGATCCGTCAGTGGGTACCGTCGAAGGAATTCAAAGTCCTCGGCACCGACGGTTTCGGCCGCAGCGACAGCCGCAAGAAACTGCGTCATTTCTTCGAAGTTGACCGTCATTTCGTGGTGTTGGCAGCCCTGGAAGCACTGGCTGACCGTGGTGATATCGAACCTAAGGTTGTGGCTGAAGCCATCACCAAGTTCGGCATCGACCCGGAAAAACGCAACCCACTGGACTGCTGAGGAGACATTTTGTGAGCGAACTCATTCGCGTACCTGACATCGGCAGCGGTGAAGGTGAAGTAATTGAACTGTTTGTGAAGGTCGGCGACCGTATCGAAGCCGACCAGAGCATCCTGACCCTGGAATCGGACAAGGCCAGCATGGAAGTGCCGGCCCCGAAAGCCGGCGTCATCAAAAGCCTGAAAGTGAAGCTGGGCGACCGTCTGAAAGAAGGCGACGAACTGCTTGAGCTGGAAGTCGAGGGCGCCGCTGAAGCGGCCCCTGCTCCGGCTGCTGCACCGGCTAAAAAGGCTGAAGAAAAACCGGCCGCCGCTCCTGCTGCTGCCGCGCCTGCCGCGGCCCCTGCTGCCGCTTCGGTTCAGCAAGTGCACGTGCCGGACATCGGTTCGTCGGGCAAGGCGCAGATCATCGAGATCCAGGTCAAGGTCGGCGACACCGTCGAAGCTGATCAATCGCTGATCACGCTGGAATCCGACAAGGCGAGCATGGAAATCCCGTCGCCTGCCGCTGGCGTGGTCAAGGCCATCAGCGTCAAGCTCAACGACGAAGTCGGCACTGGCGACCTGATTCTGGATCTGGAAGTGGCGGGTGCTGCGGCCCCTGCTGCGGCCGCTCCGGCTCAGGCTGCTGCTCCGGCCGCTGCCGCTGCGCCTGCTCCGGCAGCCGCGCCAGCCGCTCCGGTTGCTGACAGCGTTCAGGACATCCACGTTCCGGACATCGGCTCGGCTGGCAAAGCCAAGATCATCGAAGTGTTGGTCAAGGCTGGCGACACCGTTGAAGCCGACCAGTCGCTGATCACCCTGGAATCCGACAAGGCGAGCATGGAAATTCCATCGCCTGCCGCCGGCGTGGTGGAAAGCGTTTCCATCAAGCTGGATGACGAAGTCGGTACCGGCGACCTGATTCTGAAGCTGAAAGTCAAAGGCGCGGCCCCTGCTGCTGCCCCGGCGCCAGCTGCCGCCGCTGCTGCTCCGAGCGCTCCGGCACCTGCCGCTGCTGCTCCGGCTGCCGCTGCACCTGCTGCAGCTCCAGCCGCCGCACCGGCCAAGCCGGGCGCGAAAGTTCACGCCGGCCCAGCCGTGCGTCAACTGGCCCGTGAGTTCGGCGTCGAGCTGAACGCTGTCGGCGCCAGCGGCCCGCACGGTCGTATTCTGAAAGAAGACGTGCAGGTTTACGTCAAAGCGATGATGCAGAAGGCCAAGGAAGCACCGGCCGCTGCTGCTGGCGCAACCGGTGGCGCGGGCATCCCGCCGATTCCGGTCGTCGACTTCAGCCGTTTCGGCGAAATCGAAGAAGTGCCGATGACTCGCCTGATGCAAATCGGCGCGTCGAGCCTGCACCGCAGCTGGCTGAACATCCCGCACGTGACTCAGTTCGATTCGGCTGATATCACCGAGCTGGAAGCGTTCCGCGTGGCACAGAAAGCCGTTGCAGAGAAGGCCGGCGTCAAGCTGACCATCCTGCCGCTGCTGCTCAAGTCGTGCGCGCACATGCTCAAGGAGCTGCCGGACTTCAACAGTTCGCTGGCGCCAAGCGGCAAAGCGATCATCCGCAAGAAGTACATCAACATCGGCTTCGCCGTCGACACTCCGGATGGCCTGCTGGTACCGGTCATCAAGAACGTCGACCAGAAGAGCCTGCTGCAACTGGCAGCCGAAGCCGCTGCGCTGGCCGCCAAAGCCCGCGACAAGAAGCTCACCGCTGACGACATGCAAGGCGCCTGCTTCACCATTTCCAGCCTCGGCCACATTGGCGGCACCGGCTTCACGCCGATCGTCAACGCGCCGGAAGTGGCGATCCTCGGTGTTTCCAAGGCAACCATTCAGCCAGTCTGGGACGGCAAAGCCTTCCAGCCGAAACTGATGCTGCCGCTGTCGTTGTCCTACGATCACCGTGTGATCAACGGCGCCGCTGCCGCACGCTTCACCCAACGTCTGGGCAGCCTGCTGGCGGACATCCGCACCATCCTGCTGTAATCCCAAGTGGCCCTCCAGCAATGGAGGGCCGCTTGTGTTTCACGTTTTCGAGCGCCACACGCTCGTACCTCAACCCCGTCAGTTTGACGGGGCTTTTTTTTGCCTGAAATTCGCTTCTTATACTTTTCCCACACATTGCGCTGACATCGGCTACAGCCCGAGTCAACTTCGTGCCGATCTTTTTATCCAAACGCCAACTAGTCTTGGCACAGCACAGTCAAACTACCTTTTAGTTTTATCTGACACTCATTCGAATGGATTCGAACATGTTAAAACCGACTATCGGCCCGATCATTGGCCACGTTACAACTAACCAGGCGCGGATATTTATTCGCGGCGAGTTTCAAAAAGATCTTCAGGTGTTCGCCGGCATTCGTTATCGGGCCAGCGACACGCCACAATGGACTAGAGGCATTTTTGCCAAACTCGACGAATCTCGCGACATGTCCAATGTGATCGCACTTAATAACTTGGATGAAGACACCGAGTACGAATATCAAACCGGCTGGTTCAGCCCGATGAGTCCGGTACACACCGTCGACAGTGTCGCTGAACTGCCGCTGCAATGGCCGCGCGAGACTCACCGTTTTCGCACCCGCTCCGGCGAACCATTGCAGCCGCGCGCCTACATCGTTGGTTCGTGTCGTTACCTGCGCATGACGGCAGGGGTTGCGGTGCTGCCGCAGTTGGGTGACCGAATCTTTGCTTCAATCCGTCAATTGATTGAGGGGATACAACCACCCATCAGTGCAATGCTGATGACCGGCGACCAGATTTATGTCGACGACCTCAACTTGATTGCGCCTGATCACGAATACAAAGATATTCTCGCAAAATACCGCGCAGCGTTTTCGCAACCCAACATAAAGCGCTTAATGTCGGAAACTTCGACGTTTATGATTCTCGATGACCATGAAATCGAGGACAACTGGCCGGCGAATGCCGAAGCAGGTGACGACGCGTTATATAACAACGCAACCAAAGCCTATGAACTGTATCAAGCCAGCCATAGCCCGGCCTGTTCTTTGGCAACTAACGGCCAAGTTGATCATTCATCTATCCAGCATTACTGGTATCAATTCAGCGACGGCGATCTCGAATGGTTTGTCACCGATAGCCGCACCCGCCGCAACTTGTCGGCCGATGATCGACGCATCCTCGACGACGAACAGGAGCAAGCGCTGCTGGACTGGCTGATCAACAGCACGGCGCGGGTCAAATTCGTGGTCACCAGCGTGATGTTCTACCCGGACGGCAAAGGCCTTGGCGAAGATGCGTGGAAAGCTTTTCCGGAGCAGCGTTTACGTCTGCTGGAAACCATTCGTACCCGGCGGATCAGCAATGTGATCTTCATTTCCGGCGACGTGCACGGCTCGATGACTGCGCGCCTGACGCACAGTGAAGATCCTGATTTCGAAGTGCACACCGTGGTGTCATCGCCGCTGTGCAACAGCAAACTGCTGCCGTATGCCAAGGCATCCACTTTCATCCTCGATCAGCCGCTGGTGCGCACGGCGGCGGGCGATTATGTGCATGAATTGACCAGCGAGGTGATCAGTCAGGACAACTTTGCGCACATGGTGGTCGAGGCTGAGCGGATTGTGGTGAATTACCATGATCGCGATGGGAAGCCGTTGCAGTCGATTGCGATAGATCTGCGCTAAACCTTAAAAGATCGCAGCCTTCGGCAGCTCCTACAGGGATCGCATTTCTCTTCAAACGTGGGCGCTGGCTGCGATCTTTTGCTGTTTTCAAATAGACGCTGGAGAAATGTTCACTCCAGCCGACATATTCTTATAGCACTTGGCCTTCATCACTCTTGTCAGTCAGTGCTGCAATGATGCAACCTTGCCGCAGGCAACGTTTAAGAGGGCGAGAGCCCGGCGCGTTCAGCATATTTCCAAGCGAGTTCCCTTCATGAAGAGCCAACCCGATGCCGCCAGCCGTATGGTGGCCGAGGTAGTGACGCAGTTGCCTGTGCCCTCGCGGCTCGGCATGCTGCGTTTCGAGCGCTTGAATGAAGCCAGTTGGGCGATGCTCTTTCTCGATCCAAATTGCGAACGCCAATTCGGCCAGCCCGCTGTCGAGCTGTGCGCTCTGGTCGGCTCGCCTTACGCCAGCCTGATGGAGCCGGAAGCGCGCTATCAACTGCACGACGCGATCCAGCAACAACTCGGCGCCAGCCCGCATTATCTGGTGCGTTACACTCTGCACACCCCGGCCGGCGCGCTGAATATTCTTGAACTGGGCGAAGCCTACAAACAACACAACCGTCACCTGCTGCGCGGCTATCTGCTGGCGGTCGATGACGTCTTCGACGATGCGCCGCTGCAACCCTCGGTCGATCTCGAAACCCAGAATTCGCGCCTGCAAATCGCCCTCGAACTGAATCAGCGCGCGCAGCAGGAACAACTGCTGCATCTGGAGCGTGTCCGCGCCCAGCAGGATTTGATTTTGCTGCTCGCCCGTCAGCGCTACAGCACGCACAATTCCTTGCAGGAAGCCGCCGAACTGATCACCCGTTGCGCCTGCGATATCTATGAAATCGACTGCGCCAGCCTGTGGAACCTCGAAGGCCAGCAACTGGTGCCGATCTCGGCGTACCACCGTACGACGCAGGAATACATCCTGCCGGACGTGATCGACGTCAGCACCTTTCCCGATTACATGGAAGCGTTGCAGAGCAGCCGCGCCATCGATGCGCACAACGCGATGCGTGACCCGCGTACCCGCGAAATGGCCGAAGCCCTGCGCCCGCGCGACGTCAATGCGATGCTCGATGCCAGCATTCGTGTCGATGGTCAGGTCGTCGGCGTGTTGTGCCTGGAACAGACCGGCGTCACTCGCGCCTGGCAGTCCGACGAAATCGCTTTCGCCGGCGAGTTGGCCGACCAGTTCGCGCAAGTTATCAACAACCACAACCGCCGCACCGCCACCAGCGCCCTGCACCTGTTCCAGCGTGCGGTCGAGCAAAGCGCCAACGCGTTTTTGCTGGTCAATTGCGACGGCGTGGTCGAGTACGTCAACCCGAGCTTCACCGCGATCACCCAGTACACCACCGAGGAAGTCCACGGCCAGCGACTGTCCGAGTTGCCGGCGCTGGAAAACCTTAGCGAGCTGCTGTTCGACGCGCCCTCGGCGCTAGCCAAGAGCAACAGTTGGCAGGGCGAATTCAAGAGCCGCCGGAAAAACCTAGAACCGTACTGGGGCCAGTTGTCGATCTCCAAGGTCTACGGCGACAACCGTGAGCTGACGCATTACATCGGCATTTACGAAGACATCACCCAGACCAAACTCGCGCAGCAACGCATTGAGCGTCTGGCCTACACCGACAACCTGACCAACCTCGGTAACCGCCCGGCGTTTATCCGCAATCTGGACGAACGCTTCGCCCGGGATAGCGATACCCCGATCAGCCTGTTGCTGGTCGACATCGACAACTTCAAGCGCATCAACGACAGCCTCGGCCACCAGACCGGCGACAAACTGCTGATCAGTCTGGCCCGACGTCTGCGCAACAGCCTCAGCCCAAGTGGCAGCCTCGCGCGATTCGCCAGTAACGAATTTGCCGTACTGCTCGACGACACCGATCTGGCGACCGGCCAGCAGATCGCCAACCAATTGTTGGCAACGTTGGATAAACCGATGTTCGTCGACAACCAGTTGATCAGCGTCACCGGCTCGGTCGGTCTGGCCTGCGCGCCGTTGCACGGTCGCGACCCGCAAACCCTGATGCGTAACGCCGGTCTGGCACTGCATAAGGCCAAGGCCAACGGCAAACATCAGGTGCAAGTCTTCACCGAAGCGTTGAATGCCGAGGCCAGTTACAAACTGTTCGTCGAGAACAACCTGCGCCGCGCCCTGACCCAGAATGAGCTGGACGTGTTCTATCAGCCCAAGCTGTGCCTGCGCAGCGGTCGCTTGCTGGGCATGGAGGCACTGTTGCGCTGGAATCACCCGGAACGCGGCATGATCCGCCCGGATCAGTTCATCAGCGTCGCCGAAGAAACCGGGCTGATCATTCCGATCGGCAAGTGGATTGCGCGCCAGGCCTGCCGCATGAGCAAAGCACTGACCGCTGCCGGCATGGGCAATCTGCAAGTGGCGATCAACCTCTCGCCGAAACAGTTTTCCGACCCGGATCTGGTCGCCTCCATCGCCAACATCCTCAAGGAAGAAGCGCTGCCGGCCCATCTGCTCGAACTGGAACTGACCGAAGGTTTGCTGCTGGAAGCCACTGAAGACACGCACTTGCAGCTTGATCAGCTCAAGCGTCTGGGCCTGACCTTGGCCATGGATGACTTCGGTACCGGTTATTCGTCGCTGAGCTATTTGAAGAAATTCCCGATCGACATCATCAAGATCGATCGCAGCTTTATCCACGAAATCCCCGACAACCAGGACGACATGGAAATCACCTCAGCGGTGATCGCCATGGCGCACAACCTGAAACTCAAGGTTGTGGCGGAAGGCATCGAGACCGCCGAACAACTGGCATTCCTCCGTCGCCATCGCTGCGACGTCGGCCAGGGCTACCTGTTCGACCGCCCGATCCCCGGCGGCGAACTGATCCAGGCGCTGAAACGCTACCCACGCGGCCCGCTCGCCCTCTAACCCCCCGCCGCCCTCTCATGTAGGAGCTGCCGAAGGCTGCGATCTTTTGATCCTGTTTTTTTAAAGACAAGATCAAAAGATCGCAGCCTTCGGCAGCTCCTACATTGGCTAGTGCGAAGTCGGGCATCATTGGGCACACTGGCGGTCTGACTTTTTACATCCAACCTGACTGAGAGGACTGATCATGGTTCTGCGCTCGGAAATTCTGGTGAACAAAAACGTGCTCCCAACCAAAGAACAAGCTCTGCCCGGCCGCGAAACCGCGATGACCCTGCCTGAAAAACACTTCGTGTTTGAAGACACCCCGCTGCTCGGCCCGTTTTTCCAGGACGTCGATTTTGCGATCTTCGGTCTCGGTTGCTTCTGGGGTGCAGAACGCCGTTTCTGGCAGCGCGAAGGCGTGGTCAGCACGGTCGTCGGTTACGCTGGCGGCTTCACCCCGAACCCGACCTACGAAGAAGTCTGCTCAGGCCTGACCGGCCACTCCGAAGTGGTGCTGGTGGTGTTCGACAAGGATAAAGTCAGCTACGAAGAGCTGCTGGCGATGTTCTGGGAACTGCACAACCCGACGCAGGGCATGCGTCAGGGCAATGACATCGGCACGCAGTACCGCTCGGTAATCTACGCGACTTCGCCTGAGCATCTGGACGCGGCGCTGAAGAGCAAAGCGGTGTATCAGGCTGAATTGTCGAAGGCTGGCCTGGGTGAAATCAGCACCGAGATCGAACAGGCGCCGACCGTGTACTTCGCCGAGACGTATCACCAGCAGTATCTGGCGAAGAATCCTGAAGGTTATTGCGGGATTGGCGGCACCGGCGTGTGCATGCCACCGAGTCTGGCGGGTAATTAAAGCTTAGAAGCTTCGCGAGCAAGCCCGCTCCCACATTTGAAATGCGTTCCAAATGTGGGAGCGGGCTTGCTCGCGAAGGCGTCCGCTCAGACACCATCAAACCAACGGATCAGCTCTCAGCAATCAACCAATCCATCTGCCAGCCACCCTGAGTCTGCCCCAGTTTCTTCGACAACCACGGCAGCAACTCACGCAACTCTTCCTCCAGCCCCCACGGCGGATTGGCGATCGCCATGCCCGAACCGTTCAGACTGTTCGGCGTATCCAGCGGATGCACCAGCAACTCCACGCGCAGCAACTTCGGCGCACCGCTCCCGGCCAGATCCTGATAGAAACGACGCAGCGCACGCGGGTCTTTCACCGGATACCAGATAGCCGCCACCGTTTGGCGCATGCGGCCAATGGCCTCTTTCAACGACGCCGCGCAACGTTGCATCTCATCAAGCTGTTCGAACGGCGGATCGATCAGCATCACCGCGCGCTTTTCCTGCACCGGCAACATCGCCCGCGCCACATGCCAACCCTCGCCGAGGTGTACTTTCACCCGACGATCACCGGCCATGTTGTCCTTGAGCAGCACGCCGTCCTCCGGGTGCTTCTCGTTGAGCATCACCCGATCCTGCGGCCGCGTCAGACGCCGCGCCAGCTCCGGCGAACCCGGGTAATAGCGCAACTGGCCATCCGGGTTCATCTCGTGCAGCACTTTCATGTAGTCGGCGGTCAGCGCTGGCAGATCCGGCTGATCCCACAAGCGCGCGATGCCTTCCAGGTACTCGCCGGTGCGATTCGCCTGATCGCCCTGCAAGTCATACAGACCGATGCCGGCGTGGCTGTCGAGATAGGCAAACGGCTGCTCCTTGCGCGACATCAGGGCGATGAGGCGGGTCAAAGTCAGGTGTTTGAACACATCGGCGTGATTGCCGGCATGGAAGGCGTGACGATAATTCATGGCTGCTCCTGCGAAGGGCGCAAAGTTTACCTTTTACCGCGCGGCAAGTCAGGGGTTGGCGGCTGAGCGGACAAATGCGCGCCCTCACCCTAGCCCTCTCCCAGAGGTAGAGGGGACTGAGTGAGGTGATCCTGCGGCTTATGTCGACCTGAAAAATCAGCGTCATCTCAGGCTTGGCCAAGCCAAATCGCCGCTGAAGGCGCAAGTCGGCGTAGATCACCCAGCCGACTCGGTCAGTCCCCTCTCCCTCTGGGAGAGGGCTAGGGTGAGGGGCTTTGATTTTAAGACCCCGCACTCAACCGCTTACCGATGACATCCAGCACATCACAGCCATCACGTAGCGGAATCACACACAGCATGGCGAAATCGCTGAGGATGACGGAGTCGCACTCGATCGAGCCGCGCATGCACATGTTTTCCAGCACCTGAATCACGGCGCGCAGATGGTGGTTAAAGGCGATGTCTCGTAAAACCCGAGCAACATCAAGAAACATTTTGCGGCAGCATAACCGTCGTCGCACAAGCGAAGGGAATGCGAATATCCGTATCACTTAAAACCTGTAAAGAGGGAAATTTACATGGGAAGAAAGGTGATCGGTATCGGCGCCCCTACATCAACCGGGGGCGCGGTTCTGGAAGGAAACATCGGAATCAACATTGATTACGCGGTGAGCACTTCATCTCTCGGCCATATGGCCAGCTGTCCCGTATGCCCTCCGGGTAAAGGCCCGATTGTCGCGGTAGGCCCGCGAACTATCACTCTGCCTGCAGGACTGGTTGCGCTTGAGGGTGATTATGTAGCGTGTGGCTGTCCGCCGAAATCCAACACTGTTCTCTTTGCTCAATCCTCCGTCTTTGGTGGAGGCGAACATAGCGCTGCAGGCTTCTCTCCCATCATTCCTTTGGTCCCCAAACCGAAAAGTATTCAACGCATAACGTTTTCATATGGAGCCAACCAAACTCCGGTGGACTCGGTGTCGCGCTTTTATACCGACTTGAATATTCATGTGAAAACTTCCGGCTATTCACCCGGCGAGACCGTTACCGTGACGATCAGCGGTGCAACCGAAAAAGCGCTGTCTGGCACCGTGGGCCCGAAAGGTATAGCGATCATTCCAAACGCTTTTGAGGCTGAAGCCTTTGATATGGAGGGAGAAATTTAATGGCTCAGCTCAATATCAGTGCCGGTGGAGTCACCTCCAACATCCTCGTAAAAAGGCCAAAATTCAGCACCTTGTGGACAGCCTACGCAGAAGTTGGTCTTAAAAGCTCGATTGATGTGTACGCGCTCGTAGGAGGCAATGTCGAAGCTGCCAGAGCAGAAAAACCTGATGCTTACGCAAACGCATGCGCTCTGAGGATAAGTAGAGGGTTTAACTATGGTGGATACAAAATACCGAAAGGAACGATCATTCCAAGCAAATCCATCTATCGTCTTGCTGGTGCGGATCAACTCCCCTATATCATGAAAGTTGCAGATTTTCTGGCTTTCCTGAAACATAATTGGGGTGCTCCGGATCGTGAGTTGATAATGAGCGAGGCAAATTACATCAATGGTAAGAAAGGCGTGATTATCATGGAGATCAATGGCTGGAGCGATGCGACGGGTCATGCGACTTTGTGGAACGGTAGCGCGACCGGCGACAACAGTGACTACCACCGCTCAGACAGTCACACTTACGATAGGCCAGACGTAAAGCTGGAAAAAATCAATTTCTGGGAGTTAAAGGGATGAAATTCCAGCTGCTTATCGCAATAGGCATTCTTGGCCTGTCCGCTAACGCCATTTCAAGTGAAGCAGATCTCAATAGTGCAAGAACCTCACTGAAGAATTACGGCCTAGCTAACTGCATATCGAATCAATTCCAGAGTGCATCAGACATCAAGTCAGACCTCGGACTTGCGATTGGCGCTTACTCAGTTATGGGCAAAGGGGAACACGCCATATTGCAGAATGAGGACACACTGGAAGTCACCCACGACCCCTACCTCGAAACCGAAAAATTCGTGACAGAGGCGTACACGAAGACATCTTCAATCAGCAAACAGTCGGGCAAAAATATCGTGTTCTATTCTTGCCTCGAAATTTACAACTCTCCTGCGTTCGACGCTTTTATCAAGTCACAGGATCAGTACCTACAGAATTAAAATTCTCACAGGTGGTTAGTGATCCTTCCATATACCAAGGCAGGAAGGATCTGTCACAACACCGGCGTTAAGGCATGCTGCGCAGGCGCCTGCCGATGACATCAAGCACATCACAACCGTCGCGCAAGGGGATCACGCAGAGCTGGGCGAAATCGCTGAGGATGACGGAGTCGCACTCGATCGAGCCGCGCATGCACATGTTTTCCAGCACTTGAGCCACGGCGCGGAGGCGGTAGTTGGCGGCGTCCATGAGGATGTCGAGCGGCGCATGAGTGTCGATGAACAGCGTGGGCATGTCGCTGCAGTTGCTGGTCAGGGCCATGAAGCGGTTGTCGGGATGGGGAGTGATTTTTTGTAGGGTGGATCATTTTTCGGTGTTGTCATTTTTAAGCTCCAGGAAGGGAAGTAACTACCATCTAGCCTTCCTACAGGCTTGGGTGGCAGCTATACGCGGGGTAGGAAATCGAGCCTAGAGCAACCCTCGACCACACCGAAATGTGCCCGCGCATAGCCACCGCAAATCAAGTGCCTACAAGTTGCTCTAGTTTCGAAGGGTTCCTACACCCTGCCACCACTCTGGCGGTGACAACGAAAAGACTATCCCTGCAACCCACCGCCCACCAGTTCATGGAAACCGCCGCAACTCGAAGGAAAAGTCCGACACCTTCGCCCGGAAATCTTACTTATCTTCGTCCCGCAAATAGGCCAACAACGCTAACTGCGACGAATCTTCCGACACCGAAACCTGAAAAAACTGCCTGACCTTGCAACGCAAAACCGGCTCGGGAAACGCTTCGAAAATTGGCGGATGTTCCTCTCTCAGCCACTGCAGAGTATTGCTGACCCGGACTTCGTCACCCGTCGAAACCAACACCGAATCCGGCACCTTCCACCAAGGAAAAACTCGTCCAGAAACCTGCGCCACGCCACCGATATCAATTGCCTGACCATTGATCAAACCGCGCGAGATAACCGGCAACAACTGCACCGAATCTACTGCATCAGACTGCAGAATCGGCAACAGAAAACGTCCATCCCAGAATCGAAAAAACACCGTTTTCCCGTCCGGCTTCAGTACCTGAGTCAAGCTGCGAAAATGCTCGACCACCACTTCAAGGCTCGCCGAAGAAACCGCCAGCCAGCCCCAATCAAGAGACTCAGTAGTCGCCACCCAATCCAGAAACTCACTGTCCGCAGCGACAATTCCCACATAAGGCATCACCGCGTCCCACTCGGCGTAAATCGTGTCCGCCCAGATCGGGTTCGGTGCTTGAGCTTTCGCTGATACCTGCCAAGCCTTGAGCGGCTCGGAATCGCTCGCGTTGCTGAAAATGGCAAAGAGTTTCTCGGTGCTGTTAAGAGGGTGGATTTGTAGCCATTCTTTGCTGCTATTGCCCTGCATAAAGTCGCCTCTAGCCCCAGTTCACCAATACATCACATCCAATAGAGTTCGATCCCAAACACATATCTATGCACTTAATCAATCAAATTCAAAACAGAGGAACCCGTCTCTTTCTTCAGTTTTACAAAATCAGTCAATCCAGCCCATATACTTACAACCAGCCAAAAGCACAATCATTGCCCCACCTCCCCCGAGCGCAGAAAGATAACAAATACGAACAGCCATCATTAATTCACGGGGAAAATTCAGATAGTCGTCCTTATCCAAAGCGCCACCCCTAATGGCCAAAGATGGAAAGAGCATGAAAGAACCTATACAAATCAAGACAAAATAAGCACCGAAAAATGAAAAAGACTTACTGACCCAAACTCCACTGGATCTACCAAGAAGATCCAGAATTCTCTGCATCTTAAAAAAATACAAATAAACGTGACCAAAAAAAGATATAAACCCCAGCCCTAAAAATAAAGCACCAAACGTCAAGACAAACCAAATTTCGTCATCATCAGTCATGTGTAAAAGTCAGCGATACAAAACATACATAACCACCATAAGCGCAGCCAGCAACCACATAGAATAGTTACAAAATCTGATTAATGCCTTCAAACCGCGTGGAAACCGTTCGTAATATTGAGCGTTCAGGATCTCCTTTTTTATTGAGCGACGAGGAATGATTAGCATCATGCTGATATGCCCGAGGAGTGCCAATCGCGAGAGTGGATCAAGACTCAAACGCATTGATCTACCGATTACAGCAGGAGAATTATTTAAATAGCCCAATATCTCTTTAATTCGACAATATGCAAGATAGAACATCAGAGCCAAGCATAAGACAAACAATGCAGCCAATGCCAAAACCACACATACATAAACTTCATTCAGTGCTATTTTCATTGCGCAGTCTCATATAACAATTCACCCACCCACTCACCGAATAGAGCACCACCCTCGCCCCCGGCCAATGCACCCACGCCTGTCAAAGCGAGACCACAAGCAATTCCACCAACCCCGACAGTACCTATACCGATGACTGCGCAAGCGGAGCCACCTATTATTGCGCCGCCCCATCCACCGGCAACATTACCGCCCAATTTCCCGGCCTCAGTGAACTTGGCCCTCCTGCATGCCTCCTCCGTTCCTGCGCGACAAGTATCTTTAATCTTGAACCCGGCAGCACCCGCACCTAAACCAATTCCAATCCAGCCACCCAGTTTCATAACCTTGCTAGCCTTGCTGACGCCATCAATATGCGTCGCATATCCAGGAATCCCGGCTGAAGTACCAGCCTTGCTCCAGTGATGGACGAGGCTGCGACTAGAAATACCTAGCGCACTCCTCAGACTCGGATGACTGGGCAAACCGACTGTTTTACGCACCAAGGGACTTAAACTGTTATCAAGTTGCGTCATCAACTGTTTGCGCGTGGCAAAGAAATCCGCCCCCTGCAGCTTGCCGTGCTTGTCGAACGTCTGTTTATGCAAAACCTCCAACTCACCCAAAGTCTCGGCGAGTTTCTTAAGATGACTACCAAACATCGCCGAACCGATCCCCACCCCAGTCGAACCCTGCGATAAAAACGACTCAATCTCCCCATGATGCCGAGCCATAAACTCGGCCTCCGAGTCACTCATTGGCGCCAACGCCGCATCAACTTTCTGCGCCGCCTCCATCAATAACGCCTCTTCCCGAGTGCATTGCGTATTACGCGGATCGCTCAGAACGATCAGTTGCCCAGGTTTGGCGTATTGGCTGAGCTGCGGATTCAGACTGCGGAATTTCTCCAGCACGGCCGGATCCGGCTGCGGGAACAGTGTGGATTCCAGTGCAGACCGAGACATTCCCTGTTCAACAATATGAAAGCCCGGCTCAACGCTGGAAAGCGCCGGCCGGGCTGAGGACTTTGGGGATTGGGTCAACCCACTTGGTGTCGGGCAGATGCCATCCTTGCACCGCTCACACTCTTCGCAGAATGGCGCATCACCTTTCAGGCTCATGATTTGCGCCGCCGTGAGCATCGCCGCCGACGCTGCGGCCAGTTTCTCCGGCAGTCCCGGCACAACCGGTGCTGCACTCAGCGCCGCCATCGGCGCGCCACCCACGACAATCGGCACGCTGCTAAAAATCCCGCCGGGGCCGATGTTGATCCACTGCCCGCCCGCCTGAATCGTTGCACTCGCGCCGCCATCAATGACCACTTGCTGGCCAGCGCTGATGTGGATTTGCGCACTGGCGTTAAGCGCCTGACTGCTCACGCGAACATGCTGATCACCGGTCACGGTCAGGTGATCATCCTGCTTCACCTCGATCTGGCGCTGTCCGTGGGTGATGCGCTGCTCATCGGCTTTCAACTCATGGCGAGCAAGGCCGGTGACGACGATGTTGCGCTGGTTATCCACTTGCACTTGTTGATCGTGCAGCACGTGCTGCGTCCAGTTGCGCTGGGCCCGCAGATAGATTTCCTCGGCACCTTTGCGATCCTCGATGCGCAGTTCGTTGTAGCCGCCACCGCCGGGACTGCTCTGGCTGCGGAAGATGCTGCGGGTTTTGTCGGCGGGCAGATCCAGCGGCACTGGCGTCGCAGCATTTGGCAGGCAGCCCATGACCAGCGGTTTGTCGGCATCGGCGTCGATGAACCCGACCAGCACTTCCATGCCGACTCGCGGAATCAGCACGCTGCCATAAGCGTCGTGGGCCCAGCCGCTGGCGACACGCAGCCAGCAACTGGAATGCTCGTTCAACTCACCATCACGATCCCAGGCCAGTTGCACCTTGACCCGACCGTACTCGTCGCAATGGATTTCCATGTCTTTCGGGCCCGTGACGACGGCCGGTTGATAACCGAGCATGCGCGGTTTTTCCGGGCCCAGCGCCGGACGAAAGAACACGTCCCACGGCGTGGCGAGAAAGGTATTACGGTAACCCTGGAAACCTTCCCCATCGCTGGTCGCCGTTTCTTCCAGCACTTGCGGCTGTCGGCCATGGTGCTCGACGGCAGTCAGCAACCACAGGTCATTCCAGTCTTGGCGCGGATGGTCGGCCAGTTGCAGGAAATGTCCGCAAACCAAGGAGGATTCGTCGCTAAGGCCCTCAGCCTGACGGTAATCGGCGACATGCCGTTCAAGTGCGCGCTGGGCGAGGTGCTTGCCGGTTTCACGATCTTTGAATTGGCCGGGAAAGTGATAATCCTCCAGCACCGGGCGCTGCTCACTGTCGATACGACTTTCCAGTTGCAGACGCGGTTTTACGAAGTTGTAGTCGCGCCGGGTGACCACGCTGGTACGGGTTTCCACACGAACGTTGAAGCGCTTGATCGCCGGCGCCGCACCGAGCATGCCGCTGCCGGGCAGATACAAGGTCGGCTCGGAGAGCTTGGGGAACACGGTCTGGTCGTCGCCGAATACCAGCAAGTGCCCTTCGAGGCTGTGCTGAAAGTGATAATGGATGCCGACTTCCGCACACAGACGCTGGATGAACGCCAGATCACTCTCCCCGTACTGCACGCAATACTCACGCACCGGGTAATCGCTGCCGAGGCGAAATTCGAAAGCATCGCGCAGGATCGAGTGATCCTTGAGGATTTGCTCAACGATTTGCGGAACGCTGAGATGCTGAAAAATACGCTGATTGATGCGGTGCCCGAGGTAGGTCAGTCGCGGGACAAGGCTGAGGTGATAGCGCGTCAGACGTTTCCCGGAATCGCCCTGCCCGACCTGATAAATCTGACCGTGAACGCCGGAACCGTCAGCGTCAAAGCTCAGAAACGCCTGACAGTGCAGCAGGCTTTCGAGATCCAGATCGGGTCGTTCACTGACCAGTTCCAGCTCAAAACGAAAGGGTTGACTGATGGCTTCCTTGCCCGTGAACTCAAGGACTTTGAGGTCAATTTGGGCGCCTTCGAGGGTCAACGTGAAACGCGGTTGATTGGCAGGCGCGAACATCCGATGTGTCTCTGCAGAGTGAGGGCGGGCGATTCTGCATGAGGGGCAAGGGGTGTTGAGTGGGGGACGGAAAAATCAGATTTGCCCTACTTCTGTTGTCGAAAAACCCACAGAAAATTGGCGCAAACGACTACAGACAAATCCCTAAACCCCATCGACGAACCAAATGTGGGAGCGAGCTTGCTCGCGAAAGCGGTATGTCAGCTTGAATCATTGCTGAATGAGAAACCGCCTTCGCGAGCAAGCCCGCTCCCACATTGGATCTCCACAATGTCCGAGAAATCACAGGCACAAAAAAACGGCCCGTTTCCTGTAAGAAACGGGCCGTTTTCATGTGAGCCGTAGCTCAGCGCATTACTTGTTCAGATTGAAATCTTTTTCCGCTGCCTCGAAGCGCTCAACCATGCTGCGAGTCGGTTCGCCCGCCTTGCTGACAAAGTAGATCGCCAGGCTGGCGAAGATGAAGCCAGGGATGATTTCGTACAGACCCAGCAGTTCGAAATGCTTCCAGACCACCACGGTGACGGCTCCAACCACGATGCCGGCCAGTGCGCCGTTGCGGGTCATGTCTTTCCAGATCACCGAGATCAGCACAACCGGACCGAACGCAGCACCGAAACCGGCCCAAGCGTAGGACACCAGGCCCAGTACGCGGTTATCCGGGTTGGCCGCCAGTGCGATGGCGATCAACGCAACCAGCAAAACCATGGCGCGACCGACCCAGACCAGCTCCAGTTGCGAGGCCGATTTACGCAGGAAGGTTTTGTAGAAGTCTTCGGTCAGGGCGCTCGAGCACACCAGCAACTGGCAGCTCAGGGTGCTCATCACCGCAGCCAGAATGGCCGACAGCAGTACACCGGCAATCCATGGGTTGAAGAGGATTTTCGCCAGTTCGATGAACACACGCTCGTGGTTCTCGGTGACGGGACCGGCCAGTTCCGGGTGCGCCGAGAAGTAAGCGATACCGAAGAAGCCGACGGCCACGGTGCCGCCCAGGCACAGGATCATCCAGGTCATGGAAATGCGACGCGCCTTGGCGATCGATTTCACCGAGTCCGCCGCCATGAAACGCGCGAGGATGTGCGGCTGACCGAAGTAACCCAGACCCCAGCCCATCAGCGAGATGATGCCGATGAAAGTGGTGCCTTTGAGCATGTCGAAGTTGCTTGGATCTTGCGCTTCGATGGCCAGGAACGTGATGTCGACGCCGCCGGTAGCCAGCAGCACGATGATCGGCGTGAGGATCAGCGCGAAAATCATCAGGGTCGCTTGAACGGTGTCAGTCCAGCTTACCGCGAGGAAACCGCCGATAAAGGTGTAGGCAATTGTCGCCGCAGCACCGGCCCACAGCGCCGTCTCGTAGGACATGCCGAAGGTGCTTTCGAACAGACGGGCGCCGGCAACGATGCCGGAAGCGCAATAGATGGTGAAGAACACCAGAATCACGATCGCCGAGATAATGCGCAGCAGACCGCTTTTGTCTTCGAAACGGCTGGCGAAGTAGTCTGGCAGGGTCAGGGCGTCGCCGTTGTGCTCGGTCTGCACACGCAGACGGCCGGCAACGAACAGCCAGTTCAGGTAAGCACCGACGATCAGGCCGATGGCGATCCAGCTTTCGGACAAACCGGACATGTAGATGGCGCCTGGCAGGCCCATCAACAACCAGCCACTCATGTCGGACGCACCGGCGGATAGCGCGGTGACGACGCTGCCCAGGCTGCGGCCGCCCAGAATATAGTCAGAAAGGTTGTTGGTGGAGCGATAGGCCATCAAGCCGATCAGCACCATTGCTGCGATGTAGATCACGAACGTGATCAAGGTTGGATTGCTAACGCTCATTAAGTTACGCCCTGGCTTTGTTTTTATGTAGCGGCGGTGATGAACCGCGCGCAAACGACGACGTTTGGCAGACGATTCGGGATCCCGCGCATTTAGGACTGATGTTTCCCCAGGAAAGCCATCAGCCGATACACCGGACTATTTTCCCGGTTGCACCTTGGGCGCGAATCCTATGCAACAAAGCAAAAGAGGTGCAACCAGTTTCGTGAGAATAAGTTGCACCTAGTCGGTTTTATCGACAATCACCGCGTTTTTGCTCCCTTTTGTGGCAGTCATGGCCATTTGCTAGAAGCAAAAGCACCAAGCAGGAGCAGTACTTTCGTACCAGAAAATAATTCCTGACGAGCTGCTTATTATTCCGGCAAAAAAAGGGTTGCACCCGGTTGCACCTCTTTCGGCGCACGGCTAATCTTGCGGCCAGCTGATGCCACGCAACTGTGGCAACCATGAGGATAAAAATATGGCTACCACCACCCTTGGGGTCAAACTCGATGACCCGACCCGCGAGCGCCTGAAGGCTGCCGCGACCTCGATTGATCGCACACCGCACTGGCTGATCAAGCAGGCAATTTTCAATTACCTGGAGAAACTTGAGGGTGGTGCAACCCTGACCGAGCTGAACGGTCTGACCGCCAAGGACGCCGATGAGGCGGGCGAAGTCCACAACGATCACGCTCACCAGTGCTTCCTTGAATTCGCTGAAAGCATCCTGCCCCAGTCCGTTCTGCGCGCTTCGATCACTGCCGCTTACCGTCGCCCTGAGCCGGAAGTCGTGCCGATGCTGATCGAGCAGGCTCGCCTGCCGGTCGCCATGGCTGAAGCCACCAACAAACTCGCCGCCTCCATCGCGGAAAAACTGCGTAACCAGAAAAGTGCCGGCGGTCGTGCGGGCATTGTTCAGGGTCTGCTGCAGGAATTTTCCTTGTCGTCCCAGGAAGGCGTGGCACTGATGTGCCTGGCCGAAGCGCTGCTGCGTATCCCGGACAAAGGCACTCGTGATGCGCTGATCCGCGACAAGATCAGCACCGGCAACTGGCACCCGCATTTGGGCAACAGCCCGTCGCTGTTCGTCAACGCCGCCACCTGGGGTCTGCTGCTGACCGGCAAACTGGTCTCGACGCACAACGAAGCCGGCCTGACCTCGTCGCTGAGCCGCATCATCGGCAAAAGCGGCGAACCGATGATCCGCAAGGGCGTCGACATGGCCATGCGCCTGATGGGCGAGCAGTTCGTCACCGGTGAAACCATCGCCGAAGCGCTGGCCAATGCGAGCAAGTTCGAAGCCAAGGGCTTCCGTTATTCCTACGACATGCTCGGTGAAGCGGCGCTGACCGAACACGATGCGCAGAAGTACCTGGCGTCGTACGAACAAGCCATTCACTCGATCGGCAAAGCGTCCCACGGTCGTGGGATTTATGAAGGCCCGGGCATCTCCATCAAGCTGTCGGCATTGCACCCGCGTTACAGCCGCGCGCAATACGAGCGTGTGATGGACGAGCTGTACCCGCGTCTGCTGTCGCTGACCCTGCTGGCCAAGCAATACGACATCGGCCTGAACATCGACGCCGAAGAAGCCGACCGCCTCGAACTGTCGCTGGATCTGCTTGAGCGCCTGTGCTTCGAGCCGCAACTGACTGGCTGGAACGGCATTGGTTTCGTCATCCAGGCTTATCAGAAGCGTTGCCCGTATGTAATCGACTACGTGATCGATCTGGCCCGCCGCAGCCGTCATCGCCTGATGATCCGCCTGGTGAAAGGCGCGTACTGGGACAGCGAAATCAAACGTGCCCAGGTCGAAGGCCTGGAAGGCTATCCGGTCTACACCCGCAAGGTGTACACCGACGTTTCCTACATCGCTTGCGCACGCAAACTGCTGTCGGTGCCGGAAGTCATCTACCCGCAGTTCGCCACGCACAACGCCCATACCCTGTCGGCGATTTACCACATTGCCGGTCAGAACTATTACCCCGGCCAGTACGAATTCCAGTGCCTGCACGGCATGGGCGAACCGCTCTACGAGCAGGTTGTAGGTAAAGTTTCCGACGGCAAGCTGAACCGTCCGTGCCGCGTGTACGCACCGGTCGGTACTCACGAAACATTGCTGGCGTACCTCGTACGTCGCTTGCTGGAAAACGGCGCGAACACCTCGTTCGTCAACCGCATCGCCGATCAGTCGATTTCGATTCAGGAATTGGTGGCCGATCCAGTGGCGCAGATCGAGCAGATGGCGACCGTGGAAGGGGGTTTCGGCCTGCCGCACCCGCGCATTCCACTGCCGCGCGATCTGTACGGTGCCGAGCGCGCCAACTCCAGCGGCATCGACATGGCCAACGAACATCGTCTGGCTTCGCTGTCCTGCGCCCTGCTCGCCACTGCCCACACCGACTGGAAAGCTGCGCCGATGCTCGGTTGCGCTTCCAGCACTGAAACCCCGGCGCCAGTGCTGAACCCGGCGGATCACCGCGATGTGGTCGGTCACGTTCAGGAAGCCACCGTCGAAGACGTCGACAACGCGATTCAATGCGCGCTGAACGCCGCACCGATCTGGCAGGCCACCCCGCCCGCCGAACGTGCGGCGATTCTGGAACGTGCCGCTGATTTGATGGAAGGTGAAATCCAGCCTCTGATGGGCCTGTTGGCTCGCGAAGCCGGCAAGACTTTCGCCAACGCCATCGCCGAAGTCCGCGAAGCCGTCGACTTCCTGCGTTATTACGCGGTGCAAGCGCGCAACGATTTCAGCAACGACGCCCACCGTCCATTGGGCCCAGTCGTGTGCATCAGCCCGTGGAACTTCCCGCTGGCGATCTTCAACGGCCAAGTCGCTGCGGCATTGGCTGCCGGTAACCCGGTATTGGCCAAGCCTGCCGAGCAAACTCCGCTGGTGGCCGCGCAAGCCGTGCGCTTGCTGCTCGAAGCCGGGATTCCGGAAGGCGTGCTGCAATTGCTGCCGGGGCGCGGTGAAACCGTCGGCGCCGGTCTGGTTGGCGATGAGCGCGTTAAAGGCGTGATGTTCACCGGTTCCACCGAAGTCGCACGTTTGCTGCAACGCAACATCGCTGGCCGTCTCGATAGCCAGGGCCGTCCGATTCCGCTGATCGCCGAAACCGGCGGGCAGAACGCGATGATCGTCGACTCCTCGGCACTGACCGAACAAGTCGTGATCGACGTGGTGTCGTCGGCGTTCGACAGCGCTGGCCAGCGTTGCTCGGCGCTGCGGGTACTGTGCTTGCAGGAAGATTCCGCGGATCGTGTCATCGAAATGCTCAAAGGTGCCATGGCGGAAAGCCGTCTCGGCAACCCGGAGCGCCTGTCCGTGGACATCGGCCCGGTGATCGACGCCGAAGCCAAGGCTGGCATCGACAAGCACATCCAGGGCATGCGCGACAAAGGTCGCAATGTTTACCAGGTGGCGATCGCCGACACCGAAGAGGTCAAACGCGGCACCTTCGTCATGCCGACCCTGATCGAACTGGAAAGCTTCGACGAGCTGCAACGCGAGATCTTCGGCCCGGTGCTGCACGTGGTGCGCTACAAGCGTAAAGAGATCGATCAACTGATCGGCCAGATCAACGCTTCCGGTTATGGCCTGACGCTGGGCGTGCACACGCGGATCGACGAGACCATCGCCAAGGTGATCGACAACGTCAACGCCGGTAACGTCTACGTTAACCGCAACATCGTCGGTGCCGTGGTCGGCGTGCAGCCATTCGGCGGCGAAGGCCTGTCGGGTACTGGCCCGAAAGCCGGCGGCCCGCTGTACCTGTACCGTTTGCTGGCGACACGTCCTACGGACGCTATCGAACAATCCTTCGCTCGCGGTGATGCGGTTATCGCCCCGGACGTTCGTTTGCGCGACGCCATGAGCAAACCGCTGAACGCCCTGAAAGCCTGGGCTGAAAGCAACAAGTACGCCGACCTGAGCACCCTGTGCGTGCAGTACGCGGCGCAATCGCAGAGCGGCATCACCCGCGTACTGGCCGGCCCGACCGGTGAGAAAAACAGCTACGCCATTCTGCCGCGCGAGCACGTGTTGTGCCTGGCCGAGGTTGAAGGTGATCTGCTGACGCAACTGGCGGCGGTGCTGGCGGTAGGCGGTTCGGCAGTGTGGCCGGAGTCCGACATCAGCAAGGCATTGTTCGCACGCCTGCCGAAGGAGATTCAGGCGCGGATCAAGCTGGTAGCTGACTGGAATAAAGACGAAGTGGTGTTTGATGCGGTTCTGCATCACGGCCATTCCGACCAGTTGCGCGGCGTTTGCCAGCAGATTGCCAAGCGTGCCGGCGCGATCGTTGGGGTTCAGGGCTTGTCCCAGGGCGAGACCAACATTGCCCTGGAGCGTCTGGTGATTGAGCGCGCGTTGAGCGTCAACACTGCGGCGGCGGGTGGTAATGCCAGCTTGATGACGATCGGCTAACACCGAAAAACCGGGCACCTGCATTGGTGCCCGGCATAGCAACAATCCCTGTGGGAGCGAGCTTGCTCGCGAAAGCGGTTTGCCAGTCAACTCATCTGTTGAATGTGCCGCCCTCTTCGCGAGCAAGCTCGCTCCCACAGTGTTTTGGGGTGTTTGTTAAGCCGGTGCTCGGCTCTAACATCACCGCGATCAATCTTCCTATCCAGCCTCTATTCCCCCGCCTTAGACTCGGCCCAACCCCAATTTCAGGTAGGCCGCCATGTCCGAGACGCTGCTCAGTTCCCGCAATCTGGCTTTCGAGCTGTATGAAGTCCTCGATGCCGAGGGCCTGACCCGGCGTGAGCGCTTTGCCGAGCACAACCGCGAGACCTTCGATGCCGCCATCGGCACCGCGCGCAATATCGCCGAGAAGTACTTCGCGCCGCACAACCGCAAGGGCGACGAAAACGAGCCGCGCTACGAGGACGGCAAGGCGATTTTGATTCCCGAGGTGAAACCGGCGGTGGATGCCTTCCTTGAAGCCGGATTCCTCAACGCCGCGAGAAGTTTCGACGCCGGCGGCATGCAACTTCCTACATTGCTGTCGCAAGCCTGCTTCGCGCATTTCCAGTCGGCCAACGCTGCTTCGACCTCGTACCCGTTCCTGACCATGGGCGCGGCGAACCTGATCGAAAGCTTCGGCACTGAAGAGCAAAAGCAGCGCTTCCTGCAACCGATGATCGACGGCCGCTTCTTCGGCACCATGGCTTTGACCGAACCGCATGCCGGCTCTTCGCTGTCGGATATTCGTACACGCGCCGAACCGGCGTCTGACGGCACCTATCGACTCAAGGGCAACAAGATTTTCATTTCCGGCGGCGATCACCCGCTCTCGGAAAACATCGTGCACATGGTGCTGGCCAAACTGCCGGACGCGCCGCCGGGGGTGAAAGGCATTTCGCTGTTCATCGTGCCAAAGTTTCTGGTCAACGATGACGGCAGCCTCGGCCCACGCAACGACGTGCTGCTGGCCGGGTTGTTCCACAAGATGGGCTGGCGCGGCACCACCTCCACCGCACTGAACTTCGGTGATAACGGCGAGTGTGTCGGCTATCTGGTCGGCGAACCACATCGCGGTTTGAGCTACATGTTCCAGATGATGAACGAGGCGCGGATCGGCGTCGGCATGGGCGCGGTGATGCTCGGCTACGCCGGTTATCTGTACTCGCTGGAGTACGCCCGCGAACGTCCGCAAGGTCGAGTGCCGGACAGCAAGGATCCGACTACCGCGCCGGTGGCGATCATTCAGCACGCCGACGTAAGACGCATGCTGCTGACGCAAAAATCCTACGTCGAAGGGGCATTTGACCTCGGCTTGTACGCCGCTCGCCTGTTCGATGACACCACGACGCTTGAAAGCGAAACCGAGCGTAAACAAGCGCAGGAATTGCTGGATTTGCTAACGCCAATCGTCAAATCCTGGCCATCGGAGTTCTGCCTGAAAGCCAACGAACTGGCGATCCAGATTCTTGGCGGTCACGGTTATACCCGTGAGTATCCGGTCGAGCAGTACTACCGCGACAACCGTCTGAACCCGATCCATGAAGGCACCCACGGCATTCAGTCGCTGGACTTGCTCGGGCGTAAATTGGCGCAGAACGGCGGCGCGGGGCTGAAGCAGCTGATTCGCCTGATTGCCAATACTGCCGAACGCTCGACTGCGCACGATTCGCTGACCGCACTGCGTGAGCCACTGGAAAAACTGGTGGCACGCCTGCAAACCGTGACCATTGGTTTGCTGACGGATCTGGCGCAGGGCAAGGTCAACAGCAGCCTGGCGAACTCGGCGCTGTACCTGAAGGTATTTGGGCACGCGGTAATTGGCTGGCGCTGGCTGGAACAGGCGATTCGTGCGGAGGAAGGCTTGGCCAAGGGCAATGCGGCCGATGCTGACTTCTATAAAGGCAAGTTGCAGGCGGCGCGGTATTTTCTGACGTGGGAAGTGCCGGGTTGCCACCATGAATTGGCGTTGCTGGAGGCGCGGGATAATACGTGCCTGGCGATGCAGGATGCGTGGTTCTAATCTGGTTTTTGCATCGTTACTGACACCGCATTCGCGAGCAAGCCCGCTCCCACAGGGTTCGGTGGTGTTCACACATCATGTGAACCTGCCGCAATACCTGTGGGAGCGGGCTTGCTCGCGAAGCGGCCCGACCTGACGATGAATCAACTCAACCTGAACCCACCCATCTGCCGCGCCAAATCATCCGCCAGTTTCTGCAGCATCTGACAATCCTCGCGACAAGCGCGAACCTCCCCCGCCGTCGCCCGCGCCAGATCAGAAATCCCCTGCACGTTGCGGTTGATCTCCTCCGTCACCGCCGACTGCTCCTCGGTCGCCGTCGCCACCTGATGGTTCATGTCGCTGATGCGCTCGACCTGCCCGGTAATCGCGGTCAAAGACGCGCCCGTACGCTGACTCGACTCAACCCCGGTCCCCGTCGCCGCTTGCCCGGTACGCATTGACGACACCGCGTTCTCCGCGCCCTGCTTGAGGCTGCCGATCATTTGCTGAATCTCGTCAGTGGAGGCCTGAGTCCGCCGCGCCAACGTGCGCACTTCATCAGCAACAACGGCAAACCCACGCCCCATATCCCCGGCACGCGCCGCTTCAATCGCCGCATTGAGCGCCAGCAAATTCGTCTGCTCAGACACCCCGCGAATCACCGCCAACACCGAGTCAATCGATGCCACTTGATGCGCCAGTTCACCCACTGCGCCCGCCGCCAGGCCAATTTCGTCCGACATGCTTTCGATATGCCGGATCGACCCGCCAACATCTTCCCGCGCCTGCATCGCTTCATCCCGCGCAGTCTGCGATGCGAGCGCCGCGTTGCCGGCGTTTTGCGCAATCTCCTGAACCGTCAGGCCCATTTCGTGAACCGCGGTGGCAACCATGTCAGTCATTTCCTGCTGACGACCGGAGCGCTCAGCAGTGTTCTCAACCACTTTCGCCACCTGCCCCACCGCCGTGCGCAGACGCTCGCTGGTGGTCAGCACTTCCGCGATCATGCCGCGCTGACTGTCGAGGAAACGGTTGAAGCCGCGCGCCAGATCACCCAGCTCATCAGCACGGCTGGAATCTAACCGATGGGTCAAATCTCCCCCGCCGCTACCGATTGCTACCAGCGCCGCTGTTACCTGACGAATCGGTCGCACCAGCCCGCGCGCCAGCCACACCACCAAGGCCAGGCACACCAGCGCTACAGCCAGACCGATGCCGCCACTCATCCACATCGCTTTGCGCGCTTCGGCGTAGATTTGCGATTGCGGCACTTCGGCCACCAGCGTCCAGCCCAAATCACGCAACGGCAGGCTGAAGGCCAGATAGTCTTCGCCATCGCGCTGGAAGCTACTGTTCGTGGCAATTTTTTGACCCATGACCGCTTGCGCTGCCGCAGCACCAATCTGCTCCGTAAGCGTGCGTTTGCCACTGAACTGCGCTTCAGGATGCACCTGAATCAAACCGTCGGAACGCACGAGATAGACCTTGCCGCGCTCGCCGAAGCTGAAGTTGTGAATCAGCTCCGACAGCTCTTTCATGCTCAGCCCGAGACCGGCCACACCGACCACTTTGCCGGCCTGTTCCACCTTCAAATCGATGAACAGCGCCAATTCTCCGGTGGCGCCATCGTTGTCGATATTGAGGGTGCGCGACTGGTTGCTGTCGAGGAAGGAATAGAACCAGGCATCGGCCGGCTTGCTTCGACTGAGGGTGCGATCCAGGCCTTTTTCGGTGATGTAATGATTGGATTCGGTGCCAATGATCAAAGCCGTAAAAGCCTTATGTTCGGCGCGGATGCCTTCCAGATACTGCGCGAAGCCCGCCGTTTTGCTGTTGTCTTCGCCAGACGCCAACCAGTCACGCACCATGGTGTTGCTGGCAATGTCTTTGGCGGCGGTGAGGGGCTGGACGAGGATGCGTTCGATGTCGTTGCGCGTCGCTTCGATGCTCGACGGCAAGGCTTGTTCGACCAGATAGCTCTGGGCGAGACGGTTGACCACCAGGGTATAAATGCCAACCACGATCAGGATACTGACCAGCAGAGCGGTGCCCATGCTGAGGATCAGTTGCCATTGGATACTGCGTCGCCACAACTGCATGGAGCACCCCCAAAGAATAAGTGGCGGAAGCAATGCAACAGCCGTGCCGATTGTATACAACCCGATCGACAATCTATTCTTTGGTTGTGCGCAACGCCGTCAACCCTGATTGATGGTCTTGGCGATGGTGTCGACCGTGGCGCTGACTTGCTCTTGGTAACGGTCGAGTTCTTCCTGATGCTGCTTCTTCATGTCGATCTGCTGCGAGCACAGATTCATCGCGGCCAGCACCAGCAAGCGATCACCGATCAGCGTCGGGTATTTGCGTTTGGTGTCGGCCAAAGCGGCTTTAAGCATCAATGCTGCGTCCAGCAGGGTCTGTTCTTCCCCGGCCGGTGCCTTGATCGAATAGTCCTCCCCGAGAATGGAGATGACTTTTACCCCTGCTGTGCCGTGGTTCATGCGCTGACGGGACCGGCGTTGACGCGATCAACCAGCGCCTGAATGCGGGCGGCGGTGGTGCCGTGCTTTTCTTCCTGTTCCATCAGGCTCAGTTGCAGGCTTTCGTTTTCATCCTTGGCCTGAGCCAGTTCGGTGGACAGGTTCTGATTGGTTTGCGCGAGGGTCTGGTTCTGCTGCACCAGGTCGCTGACGAGCTGTTCCAATTGGCTGAGGGATGCTTCCAACATTTTGATCTTCCAGGCATTTTCAAAGGGCGCGTACGATAAAGAAAAGTCACCACGGATGCCAGGGTTAAACCGGCGCAACGCCTTGATTTTCCTGGCGGGCGAGCGTTCCCGCGAGCTTTAAAGACTGTGATTTGCCGATCTTGTTCCTGCACTTCGTCGCCGAGCGCCCTCTGCGACAAATAAGCGCAGCCCCTCAAGACTTTAGTCGCATGACCGATAAGTCATCCATTCAGCAGTTTTAGCCCGCATGGATGCGGCCCTTCTCGGTACCCTCCATGTCCCTTCGCAATATGAACATCGCCCCACGGGCGTTCACCGGTTTCGCCCTGATTGGCGCATTGATGTTGATCCTCGGCGTATTCGCGCTCAATCAGATGAGCAAAATTCGCGGCGCCACCGAAGACATCACCAACAGCAGCGTGCCGAGCATCAAGAGCCTCGACGAATTCACCCAACTGACCCTGCGCCTGCGGGTGCTGTCGTACCGTTTGCTGGTCAACCGCGAACCGGACGTGCAGCAGAAAACCATGGACTTGCTGGACATGCGCAACCAGCAGATCCGCAAGGCCCAGAGCGATTACGAGCCGTTTATCAGCAGCCCCGACGAACGTGCGGCGTACGATCAATACGTGCAGTTGCTGAGCCAGTACCGCCAGATCGAAGACCGGATGAGAACCCTGTCGCGCAACAATCAGGTGGATGAACTGCGCAACCTGCTCAACACCGACTTGCTGACCAACTCCGAAGCGGTCAACACCGTGCTCAACCGTTTGCTGGAGATCAATACCCGGCAAACCGTCGATACCAATCAGCAAGCGGCGGATCAATATTCTTCGGCGTTCGACCTGGTTGTCACCCTGCTGGTGATTGCGACGGGGCTGACGTTGTTGTTCGCCTGGCTGCTGACCGCCAGCATTACCAAGCCAATCGCCAAGGCACTGGAAGCGGCGGAAACCATCGCTGAAGGCAACCTGACGCAGCCGATTCAGGTCGATGGCAGCGACGAAGCCGGGCGTTTGCTGGCAGCGATGGCGAAGATGCAATCGAAGCTGCGTGACACTTTGCAGCGGATTTCCGGGTCGGCCACGCAACTGGCGTCGGCAGCGGAAGAACTCAACAGCGTCACCGACGAAAGCGCGCGCGGCCTGGTGCAGCAGAACAACGAAATCGAACAAGCGGCCACCGCGGTCAACGAAATGACCAGCGCCGTGGAAGAAGTTGCGCGCAACGCGGTGAGCACCTCGGAAGCCTCGAAGAACGCCACGACCTCGGCCGGCGATGGTCGTGATCTGGTGCAGGAAACCGTCAGCGCCATCGAACGCATGAGCGCCGATGTGCAGAGCACAGCATCGTTGATCGGTGATCTGGCCAATGAATCCCGAGACATCGGCAAGGTGCTGGATGTGATTCGTGGTCTGGCGGATCAGACCAACCTGCTGGCGCTGAACGCGGCGATTGAAGCGGCGCGCGCCGGTGAAGCCGGTCGTGGTTTTGCGGTGGTGGCGGATGAAGTGCGCGCCTTGGCGCATCGCACGCAGCAGTCGACGAGCGAAATCGAGCGGATGATCTGCAGCATTCAGAGCGGCACCGAACACGCGGTGGATTCGATGCGCAACAGCACCGAACGCGCGGAGTCGACGTTGAACATTGCTCGCGGCGCTGGGATGTCACTGGATACGATCAACACTGCCATTGTTGAAATTAACGAGCGCAATCTGGTGATCGCCAGCGCGGCGGAAGAGCAGGCGCAGGTGGCGCGGGAAGTGGATCGTAACCTGGTGAATATTCGGGATTTGTCGGTGCAATCAGCGACCGGGGCGAATCAGACGAGCGCGGCGAGTAATGAGCTGTCGCGGCTGGCGCTGGATCTGAACAACATGGTTGGGCGGTTTAGCCTCTGACTCACTGATCAAAAGCAAAAGCACCCTCACCCCAGCCCTCTCCCAGAGGGAGAGGGGGAAAGGGAGCAGATTGGGGGCCTTTCAGATTTTGAGTTCGACTCGATATTGCAAGTCGGCGTACCTCGAACAGACACCTCGGTCAGTCCCCTCTCCCTCTGGGAGAGGGCTAGGGTGAGGGTTTTTTTGACAGCATCACATTTCAACAGGTTAGAATCGCTGGCACGCAGACTGCATGGTCAGTTTGTGCCCGTCTTTACGCTTCTGGAGTACTGCCTTTGAATGCGACGACCATCAACAGCCTGTTCTTGATCGGCGCGTTGCTGGTAGGTGCAAGCATTCTCGTCAGCTCACTCTCCTCCCGTCTCGGCATTCCGATTCTGGTCATTATCCTCGCAGTCGGCATGGCCGCCGGGGTTGATGGCGGCGGGATCATTTTCGACAACTACCCGACGGCCTATCTGGTCGGCAACCTCGCACTCGCGGTGATCCTCCTCGACGGTGGCTTGCGCACGCGGGTCTCGAGTTTCCGCGTGGCGTTGTGGCCGGCGTTATCGCTGGCGACGGTCGGGGTGTTGATCACCACCGGGCTGACCGGCATGGCCGCCGCATGGCTGTTCGACCTGAACCTGATCCAAGGCCTGCTCATCGGCGCCATCGTCGGCTCGACGGACGCCGCAGCGGTGTTCTCCTTGCTCGGCGGCAAAGGCCTGAACGAACGGGTTACGGCCAGCCTGGAAATCGAATCCGGCAGCAACGACCCGATGGCGGTGTTTCTCACCGTGACCCTGATCGACATGCTCGCCAGCGGCCAGACCGGCCTGCACTGGAGCCTGCTGACCCACCTGATCCGCGAGTTCGGCATCGGTGGCGTGATCGGTCTTGGTGGTGGCTGGCTGATGCTGCAACTGGTCAACCGCATCAACCTGGCTGCCGGTCTCTATCCGATTCTGGTGATCGCCGGTGGTCTGGTGGTGTTCGCCCTGACCAACGCCTTGCACGGCAGCGGTTTCCTTGCGGTGTATCTGTGCGGTCTGGTGATCGGCAACCGCCCGGTGCGCAGCCGTCACGGAATTTTGCACATGCTCGACGGCATGGCGTGGCTGGCGCAGATCGGCATGTTCCTTGTGCTGGGGCTGCTGGTGACGCCGCACGATTTGCTGCCGATCGCACTGCCCGCTCTGGGTCTGGCGCTGTGGATGATTCTGTTCGCGCGACCGCTGTCGGTGATGGTCGGTCTGCTGCCGTTCAAAGCCTTCCATGGCCGCGAAAAAGCCTTTATTTCCTGGGTCGGCCTGCGCGGCGCGGTACCGATCATTCTCGCGGTGTTCCCGCTGATGGCCGGGCTGCCGAATGCGCAGCTGTACTTCAACCTCGCCTTCTTTATCGTGCTGGTGTCGCTGTTGGTGCAGGGCACAAGCCTGCCGTGGGTCGCCAAATTGCTGAAGGTGACGGTACCGCCAGAGCCTGCGCCAATTTCCCGGGCGGCGCTGGAAGTCCATGTCACCAGCGAGTGGGAGCTGTTCGTTTATAAGCTCGGCGCGGAGAAATGGTGCATCGGTTCACCCCTGCGTGAGCTGAAAATGCCCGAAGGCACCCGCATCGCTGCCCTGTTTCGTGGCCAGCAACTGCTCCATCCGTCGGGTAGTACGGTGCTGGAAGTCGATGATTTGCTGTGTGTTATCGGCCATGAACACAACTTGCCGGCCCTCGGAAAACTGTTCAGCCAGGCGCCACAACGTGGCCTCGATCTGCGTTTCTTCGGTGACTTCGTGCTCGAAGGAGACGCCCAGCTTAAAGCGGTTGCAGCGCTGTATGGCCTGCCGGCCGAGGGCATCGATCCGGACATGACCCTGGGCGCCTTCATCGCGCAGAAAGTCGGCGGCGCACCGATCGTTGGCGACCAGGTCGAGTGGAACAACACCCACTGGACGGTTGCGGTCATGGACGGGAACAAGATCGGCAAAGTGGGCGTCAGATTCCCCGAAGGAAGTCGCCCGGGCCCCGGACTCTTCCTCTAAACTGCGTCCACTATCACTTGCTTGACCGGTCTCTATGCCTACCCTGCGCTCCTTTTTCGCCGCGGCCCTGCTGGGCCTGAGTCTTACTGTCGGCCCGCTGTATGCCGCCGAACCACCGTCCAGCGATGCCGTCCAGGCCAGCCTGGACAAACTTGCCGACAGCAAACTGCCGGATGCCGACAAAAAGACCCTGCAAACCGTCCTGCAGAACACGCTCAATCAGCTGAACAATCAGCGTGATTACGAGCAGAAACTGATCGACCTCAAGCAGCAACTGGCGACCGCACCCAAGCAGACCATCGAAAACGCTCGCGAACTGACGCGCCTCAAAGCCACGACCGTGGTGCCGGTGGCGCAGCGCTTCCCCCGCGAATCGATCACGCAACTGGAGCAGATCCTCACCGACCGCTCCACTCAGCAAAGTGACCTGCAAAAAGCCCTGGCCGACGCCAACAGCCTGATCATCACCGCGCAGACGCGCCCGGAGCGCGCTCAGGCGGAAATCTCCGCCAGCCAGACGCGCATTCAGCAGATCAACAACATCCTCAAGTCCGGCAAGGACGCGGGCAAATCCGTCAGCGCCGAGCAGCGTGATCAACTCAACGCTGAACTGGCGGCGCTGAACGCGCTGATCCCGTTGCGCCGTCAGGAGCTGGCCGGCAACAGCCAGTTGCAGGATCTCGGCAACGCTCAACATGACTTGCTCTCGGAAAAATCCGACCGCCTCGACCGCGAGATTCAGGAGCTGCAAACCCTGATCAACCAGAAGCGTCTGGCGCAGTCGCAGGAAACCGTGACCCAGCAATCGATCGAAGCGCAGAAGGCCGGCGGCAGCAGCCTGCTCGCCAGCGAAAGCACGGCCAACCTCAAGCTCTCCGACTACCTGCTGAAAAGCACCGACCGCCTCAACGAAGTCACCCAGCAGAATCTGCAGACCAAACAACAACTCGACAGCCTGACCCAAAGCGATTCCGCCCTCGACGAGCAGATCAACGTGCTCAAGGGCAGCCTGCTGCTGTCGAAGATTCTCTATAAACAGAAGCAAGCCCTGCCGCGCCTGAAGGTCGACCGCGACCTGGCCGATCAGATCGCTGACATTCGTCTGTATCAGTTTGAAGTCAGCCAGCAGCGCGAACTGCTCAGCAGTCCGACCACCTACGTCGACAATCTGCTCGCCACCCAGCCGCCGGAACAAGTCACCCCGCAACTGCGCAAAAGCCTGCTGGATCTGGCCAACACCCGCGCCGACCTGCTGGAGCGGCTGAACCGCGAACTGAGCGCGGTGCTCAACGAATCGATCACCCTGCAGCTCAATCAGAAACAACTGCTGAGCACCGCGCAAAGCCTGCGCGCGACCCTCGATGAGCAGATGTTCTGGATTCCGAGCAACAAGCCGCTGGATCTGGAGTGGATGCGCAGCGTGCCGGAGCGCCTCAAGCGTCAGGTCGACACGCTGCCGTGGGCTTCAAGCCTCAGCGAATTGACTGATGGTCTGACCCAGCGACCACTGCTGTTCCTGCCGTTGGCGCTGCTGATCGGCGCCTTGTTGTGGCGCCGCAAAAGTCTCTACGGGCGCCTGAACAAGGTTCACCAGGACATCGGTCACTTCAAGCGCGACAGCCAGTGGCACACGCCGCAAGCGATCCTGATCAACATTCTGTTGGCGATGCCGGTGGCACTGGCGCTGGCCCTGTGTGGTCTGGCCTTGCAGATCGACGCACGCGGACAGAACGCCAACATGGGCGCGGCGCTACTGCAAATGGCGCAGGCGTGGCTGGTGTTTTACACCGCGTACCGGATTCTCGCGCCGGCCGGCGTGGCCGAGCTGCACTTCCGCTGGGAGAAACCGCAGGTTGAATTCCTGCGCGGCTGGATCCGCCGGCTCGGTCTGGTGGTCATGGCATTGGTAACGATTGTCGCTGTTGCCGAACTGCAACCGGCGGCACTCGCCGACGACGTGCTCGGCATGCCGGTGGTATTGACCTGCTACGCCTTGATGGCGTGGTTGCTCAGCCGTCTGCTGATCAGCAGCCCGGCCCACGAAAACACTTCGCTGTTCCGCAAAGCCGTCGGCGTGATGTTCACGGTGCTGCCGATCGCCCTGTTCGTCGCGGTGTGCTTCGGCTACTACTACACCGCGCTGAAACTCAGCGACCGCTTGATCAACACCCTGTATTTGCTGATGTTCTGGCTGGTGATCGAAGCCACTTTCGTTCGCGGCCTGAGCGTTGCTGCACGGCGTCTGGCCTACCAGCGCGCACTGGCCAAACGGCAGGCGGCGAAAGAGGCTGGCGACGGCGAAGCGGTGATCGAAGAGCCGACGCTGGACATCGAAAAGGTCAACGAACAGTCGCTGCGCCTGATCCGTCTGGCCCTGCTCGGCGGCTTTATTGCGGCGCTGTACTGGGTCTGGTCGGATCTGATTTCGGTGTTCTCGTACCTCGACAACATCACCCTCTACGAATACACCAGCGGCACCGGTGCCAACATGAGCATGGTGCCGATCAGCATCGGCGACATGCTCGGCGCGTTGATCATCATCGGCATTACCTTCGCCCTCGCGCGCAACTTGCCGGGCTTGCTCGAAGTGTTCGTGCTGTCCAAGCTCAATCTGGCGCAGGGCAGCGCGTACGCGACCACGACGCTGCTGTCGTACGTGATCGCCGGTGTCGGTTTCGTCTCGACGCTGTCGACCCTCGGCGTCAGTTGGGACAAGTTGCAATGGCTGGTGGCGGCGCTGTCGGTCGGTCTCGGTTTCGGTATGCAGGAGATCTTTGCGAACTTCATCTCCGGCATCATGATCCTCTTCGAACGCCCGGTGCGGATCGGTGACACCATCACCATCGGCAACCTGTCGGGCACGGTGAGCAAGATCCGCATCCGCGCCACGACCATCACCGACTTCGACCGCAAGGACATCATTGTTCCGAACAAGACGTTCATTACCGGGCAGTTGATCAACTGGTCGCTGACCGACACCATCACCCGCGTCACGCTGAAACTCGGCGTCGATTACGGCTCCGATCTGGATCTGGTCAAGGAACTGCTGCTCAAGGCTGCCCGCGAGAATCCGCGCGTGCTCAAGGAACCCGAGCCGCACGTGTATTTCCTCAACTTCGGCGAAAGCACCCTCGACCATGAGTTGCGCATGCACGTGCGCGACCTCGGCGACCGCAACCCGGTGCTCGATGAGGTCAACCGCTTCATCAACCGCGAGTTCAAGAAGCAGCACATCAACATCTCGTTCCGGCAGATGGAGGTGTACCTGAAGAATCTGCACGGTCAGGAATACAAGATGGTGCCGATCGAACCGGAGACGAAAACCATCGTGCCGGTCGCCGACGATCAGAAACCGTTGCAAGAGCCGCCGCCGGCCAAACTCGACTAACCGGTCTATTCCCAGCAGAATGCTCGGACATTCTGCTGGAGCAGGCCCTTGAAAGCCCTCGACGAACTGACCTTCGACAATCGCTTCGCCCGCCTCGGTGACGCGTTTTCCGCCCACGTGCTGCCCGAGCCGATCGACAATCCGCGTCTGGTGGTTGCCAGCCCGGCGGCGCTGGCGTTGCTGGATCTCGACCCAGCCACCGCTGAAACCGAGGAATTTGCCGAACTGTTTGGCGGCCACAAGCTGTGGGCCGATGCCGAGCCGCGCGCGATGGTCTATTCCGGGCATCAGTTCGGCGGCTATACGCCGCAACTGGGTGATGGTCGCGGACTGCTGCTGGGCGAGGTCTACAACGCAGCGGGCGAGCATTGGGACTTGCACCTCAAGGGCGCTGGTCAGACGCCGTTTTCGCGCATGGGCGATGGTCGCGCGGTGCTGCGCTCGTCGATCCGCGAGTTCCTCGCCTCCGAAGCGCTGTTCGGGCTGAATATTCCATCCTCACGCGCAGCCTGCGTGATTGGCTCCGACACCCCGGTCTGGCGCGAAAAACAGGAACGCGCGGCGATGGTGCTGCGTCTGGCGCCGAGCCATATCCGCTTCGGCCACTTCGAATATTTCTATTACACCAAACGCCCCGAACAGCAGAAAGCACTCGGCGAGCACGTGCTGGCCATGCATTTCCCGGAATGCCTTGAGCAGCCGGAACCGTATCTGGCGATGTTCCGCGAGATCGTCGAGCGCAACGCCGAACTGATCGCCAAATGGCAGGCCTACGGCTTCTGCCACGGGGTAATGAACACCGACAACATGTCGATCCTCGGCATCACCTTCGACTTCGGCCCATTCGCCTTCCTCGACGACTTCGACGCTAACTTCATCTGCAACCACTCGGATGATCAGGGCCGCTACTCGTTAAGCAATCAGGTGCCGGTCGGCCAGTGGAACCTCAGCGCATTGGCCCAGGCACTGACGCCATTCATCAGCGTCGAAGCCCTGCGCGAAACCCTCGGCTTGTACCTGCCACTGTTCCAGGCGCACTACCTCGACCTGATGCGCCGCCGCTTCGGCTTCACCAGCGCAGAAGACGACGACCAGAAACTGCTCGAAGATCTGCTGCAACTGATGCAGAACAGCGGCGTCGACTACACGCTGTTCTTCCGTCGACTTGGCGAGGACTCACCTCAGCAGGCAGTCGCTCAGTTGCGCGACGACTTCGTCGACATCAAAGGCTTCGACGCCTGGGGCGAACGCTACGTCGCCCGGGTTGCCCGCGATGGCGTTCCTGATCAAGAACAGCGCCGCGCGCAGATGCACGCGGTTAACCCGCTGTACATCCTGCGTAATTATTTGGCGCAAAAAGCTATCGACGCGGCGGAGCAAGGGGATTACTCAGAGGTACGCCGGCTGCACGCGGTGCTGAGCAAACCGTTTGAAGAACAGCCGGGGATGGAAGGTTATGCCGAGCGGCCACCGGAGTGGGGGAAGCATTTGGAGATTAGTTGTTCTTCGTGAGGCGTTTCAGCTTAGCGGATCGATTGCACTGATCACACGGTCGACAATGTCAGACATTGTCACGTCATCCAGTCGCTCAATGAATTTGGCCGTGCCGTCTCGCACCCGTTGTTCGATGTCAAAACTCCGAACCTGATTACACACCGCTACTCCATTGGTTTCGTGGCCAGTAATGGCCACTGCCAAACCCAAATTCCGGCTGAAATTCCCACCACTAGTAACAGGCACCGTCATGCTTACACCCAATGCGTTGATTTCTCTGGGCGTAATCACCACAAAGCGATGCCTGTCCTTCATTTCCCGCCCTGCGACGGGATTTGGATCAATCCAGTAGACGTCACCCCGCTGTGGAGGCTGTCTGCGCACCATCAACCCAGCTCCCGGCCAACAGGGCCACCATCAAGAGCTTCAGCAGTCTGGACGTTCAGTTTCTGCAATTCCTCTGCGCCTTCGAGTAACTCGGACAAGCTATAACGCTTACGAGCAGGAGGCGCAGCGGGACGGGCAATCAATTCACCGTCAACGACGTTGAGTTCAAGCTGTGCCCCCACCTCTAAATGCAATAGCTTCAACAGCGTCGGCGGAATTGTAATGATGGCAGCGCCACCTTGGCGGCGAATTTTGGAAGTTACGGACATTATGTCGCTCCGATTTGATGCAGAGAGATCATCGAACTCTCGGTTAGTGCAACAAAAGTAGCACGCAGATAAAGACAAAGCGATCTCCTCACGACAAGCGTAAAACGCTGAATTGGCCTTCAGACTAGCCACCGATCCCGGAATGCTTTGAGAAAACTGTGAGCAGTTGAGACATTGATAAATTGGCAGATCGACTCCAAATCAGCTCTATAGACTGCCTATTAGAGAACCCATCATGACCAACCCACTCCTCATCCCCTGCCCCGCCTGCAACGGCCTCAACCGCATCCCGCCCGAGCGCCTCGCCGATCAACCGAAATGCGGTCGCTGCAAATCCCCGGTGCTATTGAGCAAACCCTTCGAACTCAAGCAAGGCGATTACGCCAGTCAGATCAAGGGTGATCTGCCGTTGCTGGTGGATGTCTGGGCGGAGTGGTGTGGGCCGTGCAAGTCGTTTGCGCCGGTGTTCGAGCAGGCGGCGGTGCAGTTGGCGGGCAAGTGCCGGTTGGCCAAGCTGGATAGCGAGGCGAATCAGCAGTTGTCGGCGCAGTTGGGGATTCGCTCGATTCCGAGTTTGATTCTGTTCAAGAACGGCAAAGAGCTGGCACGGCAGAGTGGCGCGTTGCCGCTGCCGCAGTTGCTGGCGTGGCTGCGTAGCCAAGGCATCTGACACACCGTAGATCGAATGTGGGAGCGAGCCTGCTCGCGAAAGCGTCCGTTCAGTCAACATATGTGTTGAAAGTACCGACCTCTTCGCGAGCAGGCTCGCTCCCACAGGGGATTTGTGGATTGTTTGAAAGATCAGTGCCCTTCGATCAGGTTGTGCAGTTCGACAAATTGCTGGGTCAGTTTGTGTCGCGGATCGAGGTGGATCAGCGGCGTGCTGGCCTGATGGGATTCGCGCATGCGCACCGAGCTGGTCAGGTACACCGGCAGCACCGGCAATCCCTCGGCAATCAACTCATCGAGAATCTGCTGCGGCAGGCTGGCCCGGGCCTGGAACTGGTTGACCACGATGCCTTCAACTTCCAGACCTTCGTTGTGATCCTCTTTCAACTCTTCGATTTCCGCGATCAGCCCATACAAGGCCTGACGCGAGAAACTGTCGCAATCGAAGGGAATCAGCACACGATCAGCGGCAATCAGCGCTGATACCGCGTAAAAGTTCAGCGCCGGCGGCGTATCGAGGTAGATCCGGTCGTAATCCTCGGACAGCTCATCAAGCAACTTACGCAGCTTGTTGATCTTGTGCTTGGCCTCAAGTTTGGGCTGCAAGTCGGCCAGTTCGGCGGTGGCGGTGATGATGTGCAGGTTGTCGAACGGGGTTTCGTAGATATCCGCCTGGTTTTTCTTCGAGAACGGCCCGGAAGACAGCGTCTGCTTGAAGAAATCGGCAATGCCCATCGGGATGTCGTCGCCGGTAAGCCCGGTCAGATACTGAGTGGAGTTGGCCTGGGCATCGAGATCCACCAACAACGTGCGATAACCCTCGCTGGCACTGACCGCCGCCAGATTGCAGGCAATGCTGGATTTGCCTACACCACCTTTCTGATTGAACACCACGCGCCGCATGACAAAACCTCCGTGTATCAAAGAATGACCGAGTGTAGATGCGCGCGGCCTCGCTTCGCTACCTCATCGGACATGGACTACACAGTCAGGTGCAAACTTCCGTCTGCAGTCTCAGTAAAAACTGCCGACGATTGACGAGATCCCCGACAGACAGGCCCGCGCCAATCTGGATAATGGCCAAATGACAGTTTTACCGCGAACCAGCCAGTACATTTCATTGCGCAAAATGTAACCAGCATTTGCTACACGCCCGTCGCACCGGGATAATGCGCGCCACCCGGCGCCAAGCGCCACGCCAAGTCCGCTGCGGCTTTGGTGGCTAAATGCGTCAACAAAAGCCCGCAGGGGCGGGATGAATGTCCGTGATCAACTTCAACATCGCCCAATGGCGCGCGTGGGCTCCCGGGCTCGACAGCGTGGACGCCTGGCAGGCCTGGAGCCGACAACCGGTCGTGCTTCAGAGCAGTGATGCCGCGCCCGATGTGTCGTTTTTACCGGCCATGCAGCGGCGCCGTCTCAGTCGACTGGCGCGGATGGCGTTCAGCGTTGGCTGGCCACTCGCCGACGGGCGGGAAAACCTGCCGTTGGTATTTGTCTCGCGCCACGGCGAAACCCCGCGAACGTACGAAATTCTCAGCGATCTGGCCACCGACCAGCCGCTATCCCCCACCCAGTTCAGCCTGTCAGTGCACAACGCGATCATCGGTCTGTGGTCGATCATGCGCGGCGAAACCAGCGAAATGACCGCCCTTGCCGCAGCGGGCGACGGCCTCGAACACGGCATGCTCGAAGCGGCGGCACTGCTGAATGAAGGCGCCCCGGCCGTGTTGCTGGTGATCACCGAGGAACAACCGCCGCAAGCCTATTCGCAGTGGATCGATGACGTGCCGTTCCCTTACGCGCTCGGCCTGCTGCTCACCCCCGGTACCGACTGGCGGCTGACCCTGAACAGCACCCCGCAAGCACTGTCCAAATCGGACTGGCCCCACGCGCTCAATCTGTTGCGTACCCTGCTCGGCCAGCAAACCCTTTGCCAACATGCCTGGAAAAATCGTGTATGGACCTGGCAACGCAACCCGTGACCGAGAAAAACCGCGACGCCTATTACTGGCGGTTGCTGGCCACCGCCGCAAGCTTCGCCCTGTTCGGGCTCGGCGGGCTGTGCCTGCGCCTGGTGGTATTCCCGATTCTCGGCTGCCTGCCCGGCGACGCGCTGGTTCATCGCCAGCGTGCGCGGCAGATGGTCAGTCGGCTGTTCTGGTTTTTTGTGCAGTTCATGGCCCGCACCGGCGTGCTGACCTACGACATTCAAGGCGCCGAACGCCTCGGCCGACCGGGGCAAATGATCATCGCCAACCATCCGTCGCTGATCGACGTGGTGTTTCTGATCGGCCTGGTGCGCCAGGCCAATTGCGTGGTGAAGAAAAGCCTGTGGGAAAACCCCTTCACCCGTGGCCCGCTGCGCCGTACCGAATACATCAGTAATGACGGCAGCATGGACATGCTCGACGCCGCCGCAGAATCATTGCAAAGCGGCCAGAGCCTGATCATTTTCCCCGAAGGCACCCGCACTCAGCCGGGCCAGCCGCCTGCCTTTCATCGGGGCGCCGCAGCCATTGCCCTGCGCGGTGCGAAAATCCTCACACCCGTGATCATCAAGGTCAACCCGACCACCCTGACCAAAGCCGAGCCGTGGTATCGCATCCCGCGCCGTCGTGTGCACTTCAGTTTTCGGGTCGGGGCCGATATAGATCCACAGACCTTCGCCGCGCAGGGGCCCGCCCCGCAAGCCTCGCGCAAGCTCAACGATTATTTGCATTCTTACTTTATCAAGGAGCTCGCCGAAGATGAGCGAACTGAACACCCCTTGCCTGGTGCGTGACATCAAACTGCTGATCATCGATGCCCTCGGCCTCGAAGACATCAGCGCCGACGACATCGGTGACGAACAAACGCTGTTCGGTGAAGGCCTGGGCCTGGATTCCGTCGACGCGCTGGAATTGGGTCTGGCGATCCAGAAAAAGTACGGCATCAAAATCGACGCCGACGCCAAAGACACCCGTAACCATTTCACCAACGTGGCGAGCCTTGCGGCCTTCGTCACGGCAAAACAGGCAGCTTGAGACCGGACCATGCAAACTCGTGACGACATTTTCAACACCCTGCGCGATGCCTTGGTCGAGCTGTTCGAACTGGATCCGGCCCGCGTGAGCCTGGATTCCAACCTGTATCAGGATCTGGAAATCGATAGCATCGACGCGGTCGATCTGATCGATCACATCAAACGCCAGACCGGCAAGAAAATCGCCGCCGAAGAGTTCAAGACCGTGCGCACCGTCGGTGACGTGGTCGAGGCGGTTTACCGTCTGGTTCAACCGGCCGCATGAGCCGATTGATCGGCCTGGGCCTGCTGCTGGCCGGTCTGCTGTACCCCTTTGCGGTGTATTTCGGCATGGAGCACTTCGCCCCGTGGCAGTTCGGTCTGCTATTGGGCGGCTTGTGGCTCGCGCGCGCCCTGACCGGCGAGCGCAAACCCGGCAGCCTGTGGATGGCTTGCGTGGCGATCGTGTTCTGCCTGTTGCTGGCGCTGTTCGACAGTCCGCTGTTGCTGCGTTGGTACCCGGTGCTGATCAGCGGTTTCATGCTGGTGCTGTTCAGCCTGAGCCTGAAATACGGGCCGCCGATGGTCGAGCGACTGGCGCGGTTGCGTGAACCAGAGCTGCCAGACATCGCAATTCGCTACACACGCAAGGTCACCGTGGCCTGGAGCGTGTTTTTCTTTTGCAACGGTTTGTGCGCCGCCCTCCTGACCCTGTGGGCGCCGCTGAATTGGTGGATGTTGTACACCGGCCTGATCTCCTACGGATTGATCGGCCTGATGTTTGCCATTGAATGGCTAATACGACAACGGGTAAGAGGCCGTACATGAACTGGATAAAACTTGAGCAGTTGTTGCTCAAGGCCCTGCCGGCGCGGGCGATTTGCGCTGCGCCGGCACTCGATCACGCGCAACTGTGCGAACAGGCGCTGAGCGTTGCCGCCGGCCTGCAAGCGCAGGGCGTTAAGCGCCTCGCCGTGCACCTGGAAGACGCCGCCGATCTCGCCATCGCCCTGCTCGGAGCGTGGCGCGCCGGCGTCAGCGTGTTGTTGCCGTCGGACTTGCAACCGCAAACTCGCCAGCGCTGGTCGAGCGAAGTCGATCTGTGGCTGACCGATCACGCCGAAGACGCGCACCTGACTGACTTTCAGCAGCGGGCATTGCCCGCTGCGGCGCTGGATCTCGATCAATGTCAGCTGAGCCTGTGTACTTCCGGCTCCAGCGGCGAACCCAAGCGTATCGACAAAACCCTGCGCCAACTGGCCAATGAAGTTGAAGCGCTGGAGCAACTGTGGGGCGCGGAGCTTGCTGAAGCCTGCATCATCGGCAGCGTCGCCACTCAACACATCTATGGTTTGCTGTTTCGCGTGTTGTGGCCGCTGTGCGCCGGGCGCCCGTTTGTGCGCAAGCAACTGGCCTTCCCGGAAGACATGCAGCGCGCCAGCCGCGAACAACCGACCTTCGCCTGGGTCGCGAGCCCGGCGCTGCTCAAACGCATGGGCGACAACCTTGATTGGCCTGCATTGAGCACGGTGCGGCGGGTATTTTCCTCGGGTGGCGCGTTGCCGCTTGAGGCTGCGCAAAGTCTGCAAAAACGCTTGCAGCAATGGCCGACGGAAATCCTCGGCAGCTCGGAAACCGGCGGCATTGCCTGGCGTCAGGGTGAACAACTGTGGCAACCGTTCGCCGGTGTCCAATTGAGTCAAGACAGAGAGGGCGCGCTGTTGATCGCTTCGCCTTATCTGCCTGCCGGCCATGTCGAACACACCGCCGACGCGGCGCGCATTGCTGCCGATGGTCGTTTCGAGTTGTTGGGACGGCTGGATCGCATCGTTAAACTCGAAGAAAAACGCATCTCTCTGCCGATGCTGGAACAGGCCTTGGTCGCTCACGACTGGGTTGCCGAAGCGCGGCTTGGCGTGGTGCAGGAAAACCGCGCGTCCCTTGGGGCCTTGCTGGTGCTCAGCGATTCGGGGTTGTTTGCGTTGCGTGAACATGGCCGCCGCAGTCTCACCGAAACTTTGCGCCAGCATTTGCGCCAACACTGTGAAGCTCTGGCCCTGCCGCGACGCTGGCGGTTGGTGCGGCAATTGCCGCTGAACAGCCAGGGCAAACAGCCCCAGGCCGAGGTTGAAGCACTGTTGATGGCGCCGCGTCCGAAAGCGCCGGAAGTGCTGTCGCAGGTCGAGATTGAGGGTGAATGGAGTTTGCAACTGAGCGTGCCGCTGGATCTGGCTTATTTCAGTGGTCACTTCCCCAAGGCACCGGTGTTGCCGGGCGTGGTTCAGGTGGAATGGGCACTGAACCTTGGGCGGCAGTTGCTGAATCTGAGCGGGCCGTTTGCCGGGATGGAAGTGCTGAAGTTCCAGCAACTGGTGCGGCCGGGGGATGAAATTCAGCTGCACTTGCGCTTTGATCCGGAGCGCAGCAAGGTGTATTTCGCTTATCGCAATGACACGGCGACGTGCTCCAGTGGGCGGATTCTTTTGGGTGTAGAGCATGATTGACTTTGGTGAGTGCTGCGCACTCAATCGCGAGCAGGCTCGCTCCTACAGGGATCGCGGTTTTCCAATGGAGAACTGTTATGCATAACCCTTGCGCCGTGATCCCGGTTTATAACCACGAATCTGCGATAGGCACCGTGGTCGATGCTCTGCTTGCGCAAGATCTGCCATGCATTCTGGTCGACGACGCCAGCAAGCCCTCCTGCGCAAAAGTCCTCGATGCTCTGGCCGAACGCGACAACGTGCATCTGGTGCGCCTGACCGCCAACCAAGGCAAGGGCGGTGCGGTGATGACCGGTCTGCGTGAAGCCGCGCTGCTGGGTTTCACCCATGCCTTGCAGGTCGACGCCGATGGCCAGCACGACTTGCACGACGTCGCCCGCTTCGTTGAAGAATCCCGCGCACATCCCAACGCCATGATCTGCGGCTATCCGCTGTTCGACGACAGCGTGCCCAAGGGCCGGTTGTACGCGCGCTACCTGACCCACGTCATGGTGTGGATCAATACGCTGTCGCTGCAAATCCGCGACTCGATGTGCGGCTTTCGCGTCTATCCGCTGACCCCGACGCTGGCGGTGATCGACTCAAGAAAAGTCGGCAAACGCATGGATTTCGACTCGGACATCCTCGTCCGCCTGGCGTGGCGGAATCAGCCGATGCGCTGGCTGCAAACCAGCGTGCATTACCCGCTGGACGGCGTGTCGCACTTCCGCCTGTTCCACGACAACGCGCTGATTTCGAGCATGCACACACGGCTGTTCTTCGGCATGTTGCTGCGCTTTCCCGTGATCCTCTGGCGACGGTGGCGCGCATGACCGGCGAAACCGACAAGAAGCACTGGGCCGACCGCGAAGAACGCGGCAGTTTCCTGCTGATGAAATTCACCGCGTTCGCCGCCAAAGTCCTCGGTCGACGCCTGCTCAGCCCGTTGCTCTACGGCATCGTTTTGTACTTTTTCCTGTTCGGTCGCACCGCGCGGCGCAGTGCCTGGCAATTCCAGCAACGTCTGGCCGAGTGGAGCCAGCGCGATGACTTGCGCCCAAGCCACTGGCGCGTGTTCAGTCAGTTCATGGCGTTCGCCGACTCCATGCTCGACAAACTCGACGTGTGGAACGGCAAGCTCAGCATTGAACAGATCGAAATCATCGACCCGGCGCTGCTGCGTAATCAGTTGCGCGGCACACGCGGGCAACTGCTGGTCGGCGCGCATCTGGGCAATCTCGAAGTCTGCCGCGCGCTGGCGGAGATCGGCGAAAAGGTCACCATGAACGTGCTGGTGCACACCAAGCACGCCGAGCAATTCAACCGTTTGCTGGGCGAGGCTGGAGCGACCAATCTGCGCCTGATTCAGGTCAGCGAACTCGACCCGGTGATCATGCTGCAACTGCACGAACGTCTTGAGCGCGGCGAGTGGCTGGCGATTGCCGGCGACCGCGTGCCGCTGCACGGCGGGCGCAGCGTGACCGTGGATTTTCTCGGTCACCCGGCGCCGTTTCCGCAAGGTCCGTGGCTGCTGGCCGGCCTGCTGAAATGCCCGGTCAATCTGCTGATGTGCCTGAAACAAGCGGACGGCCACTATCGCCTGACCCTCGAACCGTTCGCCGACGCGGTAACCTGGAAGCGCAGCGAGCGCGAGCAGGTCATTCATCAGTGGGCCACCCGCTATGCCCAGCGCCTGAGTCACTATTGCCTCGAAGCACCGCGCCAATGGTTCAACTTTTACCCTTTCTGGAAGACCGATGACGACGCCAACCCATGAGCCGGTAACCTTCGGCGAACGCCCTTTGCGCATCGAAGACGTGCTGGCCTTGGCCAATCGTCAGGCGCCCGTGCAGTTGCAGAGCGACCCTGAGTATCGCGAGCGCATCGCCAAAGGCGCGCGGTTCCTCGATTCGCTGCTGGACAAGGAAGGCGTGATTTACGGCGTGACCACCGGCTACGGTGATTCCTGCGTGGTCGCGGTGCCGCTGCATCACGTCGAAGCGTTGCCGCGTCATCTCTACACGTTCCACGGTTGCGGCCTCGGCAAACTGCTCGACGCGCAAGCAACCCGCGCGGTGTTGGCGGCGCGTTTGCAGTCGTTGTGCCACGGCGTTTCCGGGGTGCGCGTGGAACTGCTCGAGCGTCTGCACGCGTTTCTCGAATACGACATTCTGCCGCTGATTCCTGAAGAAGGTTCGGTCGGCGCCAGCGGCGATCTGACCCCGCTGTCCTACGTTGCCGCGACACTTTCCGGCGAGCGTGAAGTGATGTTCCGTGGCGAACGCCGTCAGGCTGCCGATGTGCATCGCGAACTCGGCTGGACACCTTTGGTGCTGCGCCCGAAAGAAGCCTTGGCGCTGATGAACGGCACCGCCGTGATGACCGGCCTCGCTTGTCTGGCGTTCGCCCGCGCCGATTATCTGCTGCAACTGGCCACACGCATCACCGCGCTCAACGTCGTCGCGCTGCAAGGCAATCCTGAGCATTTCGACGAACGTCTGTTCGCCGCCAAACCGCATCCGGGGCAAATGCAGGTTGCCGCGTGGCTGCGCAAGGATCTGGCGATCGACGCACCGACCGCGCCACTGCATCGCTTGCAGGATCGCTACTCGCTGCGCTGCGCCCCGCACGTGCTCGGCGTGTTGGCCGACAGCCTGAACTGGCTGCGGTCGTTCATTGAAATCGAACTGAACAGCGCCAACGACAACCCGATCATCGACGCCGAAGCCGAGCGCGTTTTGCACGGCGGGCACTTCTACGGCGGCCACATCGCGTTCGCCATGGACAGCCTGAAAAACCTGGTGGCCAACGTCGCCGACCTGCTCGACCGGCAACTCGCGCTGTTGGTCGACGAACGCTACAACCATGGTTTGCCGAGCAACTTGTCGGGCGCTCCGGCGGATCGCGCGATGCTCAACCATGGCTTCAAGGCTGTGCAGATCGGCACCAGCGCCTGGACCGCCGAAGCGCTGAAAAACACCATGCCGGCCAGCGTGTTCTCGCGCTCCACCGAGTGCCACAACCAAGACAAAGTGAGCATGGGCACCATCGCCGCCCGCGATGCGATTCGCGTGCTGGAGCTGACCGAACAAGTCGCCGCCGCCACTCTACTCGCCGCCAATCAAGGCGTGTGGTTGCGCGCTCAGGCCGAAGACGCACGATCGCTGCCACCGTCGCTGGCGGCAATGCACGAAGAGTTGGCCAAAGACTTCCCGCCGGTCATTGAGGATCGTGCGCTGGAAGGCGAACTGCGCCTGTGCCTGCAACGCATCGCCGCACAACACTGGAGGCTGCATGCGTAGCGCCGGAGTGCTTCACGCGGACACCGAAATCCTTGTGCCGTTTTTTGACGTCGACACCATGCACGTGGTTTGGCACGGGCATTACGTCAAGTATCTGGAAGTGGCGCGCTGCGCGCTACTGGACAAAATCGGCCACAACTACACGCACATGGTCGAGTCCGGTTACGCCTGGCCGATCATCGACCTGCAATTGCGCTACGTGCGCGGCGCGGTGTTTGGGCAGCGCCTGAATGTGCGCGCCAGTCTGGTCGAATGGGAAAACCGTCTGAAGATCAATTACCTGATCACCGACCTGCACAGCGGCGAACGCCTGACTCGCGCCAGCTCGGTGCAGGTCGCCGTCGAAGTCAGCAGCCGCGAAATGCAGCTGGCCTCACCGAAAGTCTTCACCGACGCCGTGGAAAGGATGCTGCGATGAATGTTTTTGTGAAAACCCTGAGCGTTCTGGCGCTGCTGACCATGTCGGCACTGGCCAACGCCTTCGACCTGCAACAACTCAGCGCACAACTGGCGAAACCGGACGTGATCCACGGCCAGTTCATTCAGGAAAAACACCTGCGCGCCCTGCCGCAACCGCTGATCAGCAAGGGCAGTTTTGTGCTGGCGAAGAATCACGGCCTGCTCTGGCTGCTGAAAACCCCGTTGCAACAGGACTATCGCATCACCGCCAACGGCATCGCTCGCCGCGACGACAATGGCTGGCAAATGCTGCCAAACAAGAGCGCCGGCGCCGATCAGAACCGGCTGTTTCTCGCGGTGCTGCAAGGTGACAGCAGCGGCCTGCAACGGGATTTCGAACTGGCCCTGAGCGGCGACGCGCAGCAGTGGAAACTGTCACTGACCCCGCGTTCGCTGCTGCTCAAGCAAGTGTTCAAACAAATCAACATCGACGGCGGCGCCTTGGTGCAAACCATCGAACTGCTGGAAAGCCAGGGCGACAGCACCGTGCTGCGCATGCAGGACAGCAGCGCCGCCCAACCGCTGAGCGACACGGAGCAACATGACTTTGCCGAGTGAACGCAGGCTGCCCTGGCTGTTTCTGATGCTGCTGCTCGCTGTTGTTGCGCTGGCCGGTTGGCAGTGGCGCGACGGTGCGCCGCTGTCGGCAAACCTGATGGAGCTGGTGCCCGGCACTAACCCGGACGCCCTCGAACTGCGCGCCGAACAGCGCATGCAGGAACCGCTGAATCGCGAAATGCTGGTGCTGGTCGGCCACGCCGATCGCCAGCAAGCGGTCAACATGGCGCAGAAGCTCGGCGAGCAATGGCAGGCCAGCGGTCTGTTCGAGAAAGTGCAGTGGAACCTGCAAGCGGATCTGCCGGCGCTGCGCACGCAATTGCTGCAAGGTCGCCTGGCGATGCTCTCGGCGGACGATCAGCAACTGCTCACCGAACATCCCGATGTATTTATTCATCAGCGGGTGCAGGCGCTGTTCGATCCGTTCAGCGGTTTCAGCCTGGTACCGAGTCCGGACGATTGGCTGGGCCTGACCGGGCGTATCCAGAACAGCCAGCCGCAACACGGTTCGGTGCAACTCGACATCGGCAGCGGCGCGTTGATTGCCGATGCCGACGGCAAGAGCTGGGTGCTGCTGCGCGCGCGCACCACTGCCGACGCTTTCGACATGAACCTGCCGCTGAAAGTGGCGGATCTGCTGCAGCACAGCCGTGAACAAGCGGCGAAAAATGACGTGCAATTACTGGCCGCCAGCGGTCTGCTTTACGCGGCCAACGGTCAGCAGCAAGCGACGCGCGAAATGACCTGGGTTGGCGGCGGTGCAACGGTCGGCATTCTGCTGTTGCTGCTGCTGGCGTTTCGGCGCTGGCGTGTGCTGCTGGCATTTGTGCCGGTGTTGGTCGGCATGCTTTTCGGGGCTGTCGCGTGCGTGGCGCTGTTCGGCCATATGCACGTGATGACGTTGGTGCTCGGCTCCAGTCTGATCGGCGTGGCGGTGGATTATCCGCTGCACTACCTGTCGAAGAGCTGGAGCCTGAAGCCGTGGCGCAGTTGGCCGGCCTTGCGCCTGACCCTGTCCGGGCTGACCTTGAGCCTGATCACCAGCGCCATCGGTTATCTGGCGCTGGCGTGGACGCCGTTCCCGGCGCTGACGCAAATCGCCGTGTTCTCTGCGGCCGGGTTGCTCGGCGCTTATCTGTCAGCGGTGTGCCTGCTGCCGGCGCTGCTCAACAACCTCGAGTTACGCCCGGCGCAGTGGCCGCTGACGCTCGCCGAGCGCTTGATCACGCTGCGGGAAAAACTCCTCGAACGCGTGCGCACGCCAGTGCTGTTGGCGCTGTTGATCGCCTTCTGTGTTGGCGGTCTGGTGCAGCTACAAAGCAAGAACGACATTCGCCAATGGGTCGGCGCGCCGCAGCGTCTGACCGATGAGGCGCAGACCATCGCGCGCATCACCGGTTACCAGCCGACCAGCCAGTTTTTCCTCGTACGCGCCGCCAATCAGCAGCAATTGCTCGAGCGTCAGGCAGCGCTGAGCGAGCGCCTGGAACAACTGGTCAACCTCGACAAGCTGCAAGGCTATCTGGCCCTCGATCAACTGGTCAGCCCGCCGAGCGAGCAGGAAAAAGTCCGTCAGGCGCTGAACCAACTGCCGCAATACTGGCAGCCGCTGCTCGACCTCGGCGTGCCGCTCGCTGCGCTGCAAAGCGAGCTGCAACAGCTGCAAACCGTGCCAGCGGAAGATATCGACACCGCCCTTGCCGGCCCGCTCGGCGAACCTTATCGCACGCTCTGGCTCGGCCCGACCGAAGACGGCGTGGCGGCGATGACCAGCCTGCAAGGCCTGAACAATCCGGCACTGTTGCGCGTGCAGGCGCTGGATCTGCCGGGGGTGCAACTGGTCGATCGCCTCGGTGAATTGAACGACGTTTTCGCCGCCACGCAGATCAGCGCCGCGGAGCTGAAACTCGCCTCCTGCGCGTTGATCGTGCTGGTGCTGATGCTGCCGTTCGGCCTCGGCGGTGCGCTGCGCATCGTCGCCCTGCCCTTGCTCGCGGCGCTGTGCAGTCTGGCCAGTCTGGGCTGGCTCGGTCAGCCGCTGACCCTGTTCAGCCTGTTTGGCCTGCTGCTGGTGACGGCGATCAGCGTCGATTACGCGATCCTTATGCGTGAACAGGTTGGCGGCGCCGCGGTGAGCCTGCTCGGCACGTTGCTGGCGGCGCTGACGACATGGCTGTCGTTTGGTTTGCTCGCGGTTTCCAGCACACCGGCGGTGAGCAATTTCGGTTTGTCGGTCAGCCTTGGGTTGGCCTTCAGTTTCATGCTCGCACCGTGGGCCGGGCGTCACGCCCACACGGCAACCGTCGCGGAGTCGGCAGCGTGATGGTCGCCGGCTTTTGGCTGCTGGCCTTGGCGCTGTTCGCCGTCGCGACCCGTGTCGGTCGATATTTCGGCCTGATCCCGATTGTCAGCCAGTTGCTGCTGGCGAGCTTCGGCCTGCCGCTGCTGATGTACTTCTGGATCGAACCGGGCTGGCAACTGAGCGGTGCGGAACTGATCGCGCCGGAGTGGCTGAAAAACCTCTACAGCCTGAGTTTTGCCTTGCTGCTCGGGCACATCCTCAGTGATGTGATCGATCTGAAACTGGATCGGCAGAGCGTGAAAATCGCCCTGCCGAGTTTTCTCGTGCCATTCGTCTGCGGACTGGCGGCGGCTTATTGGTTGCTGCCGGCGCAACCGTGGCTCAACTCGCTGGCGATCGGCCTGGTGTTCGCAATTACCGCGATTCCGGTGCTGTACCTGTACTTGCGCCACATCGATTACCCGCGCGCCGCCACCCGGCGTCTGGTGCAAACCGCGATCCTCATCGATCTGACTTGCTGGACGCTGTTCGGCCTCGCCCAAGGCAGCCTGCACTTGAGCAGCCTGTTGCTGCCGCTGGGGCTCGCTTGTGTGCCGTTGGTGCTGCGCCTGTTCGGCGTGCGCCGACCGTTGACCTACAGCCTCGGTTTCTTCGCCCTGCTGGTGATGGCCGAGCATTACAAACTCAACGCGCTGATTTTCGGCATCGGTTATTTGCTGTGCATGGCCGCGCTGAAAATCCCGTTGGTGCTGCCGTTGCCGGCGCGCTGGATGAACCGTTTGCAGACGTGGATCGCGATCCCGCTGATCCTCACCTTCGGCATCGTGCAGATCGACGTGCACAGCGCCCTCGCCAGCCTCGGCCCGCTGCAATGGGCGGCGCTGCTGCTGTTGCCGATTGCCAGTAAACTGCTCGGCAACTGGCTCGGCCTCGGCTGGGCCGGCGCCTCGTTCGAAGGCGCCAGCCGCTGGCGTGAAAGCGTACTGCTGAACATTCGCGGCCTGAGCGAGATCGTCTTTCTCAATTTGCTCTTGCAACAACAGCTCATCACCCCGGCGCTGTACTTCGCGCTGATGCTGATGGGCCTGATGGCGACGCTGCTGCCGGCGCTGATCGGCCTGCACCGTGCACCGCTGGACATCAAAAACCACCTGCCCCGGAGTTCACGTGCCAATCGTTGAAATGGAATCCCGTCAGGTCGTGATCATCGGCGCCGGCCCGTCCGGCGCCATCGCTGCCGCCCTGCTCAAACGCCAGGGCCACGATGTGCTGGTGATCGAACGCCAGCACTTTCCGCGTTTCTCCATCGGCGAAAGCCTGCTGTGCCATTGCCTCGATTTTGTCGAAGAAGCGGGCATGCTCGACGCAGTAAATGCCGCCGGATTTCAGCGTAAAAACGGTGCTGCTTTCGCGTGGGGCGCGCGCTACAGCGCCTTCGATTTCGGCGACACCTTTACCGACGGCAAGCCCACCACGTTCCAGGTGCAGCGTGCCGACTTCGATAAACTGCTGGCCGACCAAGCCGCGCTGCAAGGTGTGGAAATCCGTTACGGCGATGCCATCGTCAGTGTCGATTTCGACCGGCCGAAACCGCAACTCGACGTGCGTCGCGAGGACGGCCGTGAATACCGCGTCGAAGCGGATTTCGTCCTAGATGCCAGCGGCTACGGCCGTGTGCTTTCGCGACTGCTGGATCTGGAAGCACCGTCGAATTTTCCGGTGCGCCAAGCGGTGTTTACCCACGTCGAAGATCACATCGACAACCCGACCTTCGACCGCGAAAAAATCCTCGTCACCACCCATCCCGAACATCGCGATGTCTGGTTCTGGACGATCCCGTTCAGCAACGGCCGCTGCTCGGTGGGCGTGGTCGCGGCCGAAGCACACTTCAAGGGCCGTGACGCCGATCTCGATGCCTGCCTGCGCAGCTTCATCGCTGAAACCCGGAGCCTTGCCGGCGTGCTGAACAACGCTGTCTGGGACACCCCGGCGCGCACCCTCGGCGGCTACGCGGCGAACGTGAAAACCCTGCACGGGCCGGGTTTTGCCTTGCTCGGCAACGCCGCCGAATTTCTCGACCCGGTGTTCTCTTCCGGCGTGACCATCGCCATGCGTTCGGCGAGCATGGCCGCCGCCGTGCTGCACCGTCAGTTGCAAGGTGAAGCGGTCGACTGGCAACGCGAGTTCGCCGAACCGCTGAAACGCGGCGTCGACACGTTCCGCTGCTACGTCGAGGGCTGGTACGCCGGCACCTTTCAGGACGTGATTTTTTATGAAGACAGCCAGGCCGACATCCGCCGCATGATCAGCTCGATCCTCGCCGGTTACGCCTGGGACGAACGTAACCCGTTCGTCAGCGAAGCCCGCCGCCGCTTGAAGATGATTTCCGAACTCTGTGCAAAGGACGCCACATGAATTACTTGAGCGACAGCTACGTCGAGGAAACCCGCTTCGGTTTCTGGTTCCTGCGCAGCCACACCTGGCAGCACCACGTGTTGCGCGTGGCGATCAATGATTTGCGCGGACTGTTCAGCGAAGCGCTGCCGGAGCATCCGGTGCTGCTCGACGCCGGTTGCGGTCAGGGCAAGTCGTTCGGCCACCTGCGCCAGACCTTCGCCCCACAGCGTTTGATCGGTGTTGACGCCGATCCGCACAGCCTGGAGTTGAGCGGCGAAGAGGCTACGCGTCTGGGCCTCGATGTTGAGCTGATCGGCAGCGATTGCGCGACGCTGAATGTGCCGGACGCGAGTGTTGATCTGCTGCTCTGTCATCAGACCTTTCATCATCTGGTTGAACAGGAAAAAGCGCTGGCCGAGTTTTATCGCGTGTTGAAACCGGGCGGTTATCTGCTGTTTGCCGAATCCACCGAGGCTTACATTGATACCTGGGTGATTCGCTGGCTGTTCCGCCATCCGATGCATGTGCAGAAGAGTGCGGCGCAGTATTTGGAGATGATTCGCGGGCAAGGGTTTGAGTTTGCCGAGCGCAATGTGTCGTACCCGTATTTGTGGTGGAGCCGGTCGAAGGATTTTGGCTTGCTGGAGCGGTTTGGGGTGCTCAAACCGAAACCTTTTGGGCAGCGAGAGGAAACGTTGGTGAACGTTGTCGCGCGTAAGCCATTGGCAGAGGCTTCCTGATGTACCCCATTACCTGTAGGAGTGAGCCTGCTCGCGATAGCGGTGGGTCAGCTAACCTTTATTTTGAATGTATGACCGCTATCGCGAGCAGGCTCACTCCTACAGTTTCCGCAGTGCTGCGGATGGTGATGGTCGGCGCAATATTTCTGTTAAGTGCCTGCGCCAGCCAGGCGCCGCTGCCGGCGGGCAACCCGACGTTGCCGCTGCCGTTGCAACTGCACATCGAACGCCAGCAAGCCGAGCAACGCCAGGACTGGCTGCTGGTTATCCAGCGCGAAGGCCCGGGTATTCGCTGGTCGATGATGGATCCGCTGGGTATTCCTCAGGCGCGTCAGCAATTGATCGACGGTCGCTGGCAGGCCGATGGTCTGCTGCCGCCGAACCCGGAGGCCCGCGAGCTGTTCGCCGCGCTATTGTTCGCCCTGACCCCGTCCGCCGAGCTGTTGCGCAATTACCCTTCTGCCCAACAGCAGACCGGGCAACGTTCCTTGCCAGCGCGCTGGGACATCCGTTATTCACAACCGTTGAGCTTCGAATTGAACCTGCCCCAAGGCCCGCACTATCGCGTTTCTCCGCTCGGTGACTCGACGCCATGACCGCTTACCTGAATGCCCTCGGCGTGATTTGCGCGCTGGGCCGCGACAAGGCCGAAGTCGCGCGCAACCTGTTCGCCGGCGACTGCTCGGGTATGCGCCGCGAATCCGGCTGGGTGGCGGAGCGTGAATTGCCGGTGGCCGCCGTACACGGTGAACTGGCGCCGATACCGCTAGCACTCGCCGATCAAAGCAGCCGCAACAATCAGTTGTTGCTGGAAGCGGCACTGCAGATTCGCGATGACATCGATCAAGCGATCCAGACTTACGGCCGCGACCGCATCGGTGTGGTGCTCGGCACCAGCACCTCGGGCATCGACGAGGCCAGCCGTGGCCTGGCGCACTATATTCGCGAGCAGCAGTTCCCGGCGGAATACGATTACCGTCAGCAGGAACTCGGCGCGCCAGCGAATTTCCTCGCCGACTGGCTGCAACTGAGCGGCCCGGCCTACGTGATTTCCACCGCTTGCACCTCCAGCGCCCGCGCCTTGATGAGTGCCCAGCGCCTGCTCGATCTGGGCTTGTGCGACGCGGTGTTGTGCGGCGGCGTCGACAGTTTGTGCAAGCTGACGTTGAACGGTTTTTCGTCGCTGGAAGCGGTGTCGGACGAACGCTGCAATCCGTTCTCGGCCAACCGCAACGGCATCAATATCGGCGAAGCAGCGGTGTTGTTCGTCATGAGCAAACAAGCTCTCGACGGCCCGACCATTGCCCTGCTCGGCGCCGGCGCCAGCTCGGATGCGCACCATATTTCCGCGCCGGAGCCGAGCGGTCGCGGCGCCCTGCAAGCGATGCACAAAGCCCTGAACCGCGCGCATCTGCAAACCTCGCAAATCAGCTATCTGAACCTGCACGGCACCGCCACCCAACACAACGACGCCATGGAAAGTCTGGCCGTCGCCACGCTTTTTCCCGAAGGCGTCGCCTGTTCGTCGACCAAACCGATGACCGGCCACACCCTCGGCGCGGCCGGTGCGCTGGAAGCGGCGTTTTGCTGGCTGAGCCTGAGCGCCGACAACCCGGATCACGCGTTGCCGCCACACGTCTGGGACGGTCATGCCGATCCCGCGCTGCCAGCGCTGAAGTGGGTGACCGCCAGCGAACGCCTGACGTCCATTGCTCCCCGCTACCTGATGAGCAATTCGTTTGCCTTCGGCGGCAACAACGTCAGCCTGATTCTCGGAGACGCCCCATGACCGACTGGCCGCTCGCCGAACTGCTGCCCCATGCCGGCGACATGATTCTGATCGACAGCATCGAGCGCTTCGACGATGAGCAGATTTACACCCGCCTCACGGTCAAGTCCGAAGGCCTGTTCAACCTGCCCGACGGCAGCCTGCCGGCGTGGGTCGGCGTCGAACTGATGGCGCAAAGCGTCGCCGCGTTTGCCGGTTGCCACGCGCGACAAAAAGGCAATCCGGTGGAGCTGGGTTTTTTGCTCGGCACACGCAAATTCGAGTGCAATGTCGAAGCGTTTCCCGCCGGCACCGAGCTGACCATTCATGGCCTGCGCTCGCTGGAAGACGACAACGGCATGGGCGTCTTCGAATGCCATATCCACGGCGAGGGCATTCATGCCAGCGCCCGGCTCAACGTGTTTCGCCCGCCCGAAGCCACTCAATATCTGCAACAGACAAAGGAGTCGAACGATGACTGAATCCGTACTGGTCACCGGCTCCAGCCGTGGCATCGGCCGCGCCATTGCCTTGCGCCTCGCGCAGGCCGGGCACGACATCGTCTTGCATTGCCGCAGCGGCGTGACCGAGGCGCAAGGCGTTCAGGCTGAAATCGAAGCGCTGGGGCGCAAGGCGCGCATCCTGCAATTCGACGTCGCCGACCGCGAAACCTGCAAAACCATTCTCGAAGCTGACGTCGAAACCCACGGCGCCTATTACGGTGTGGTGTTGAATGCCGGGCTGACCCGCGACGGCGCGTTTCCGGCGCTGAGCGACGATGATTGGGACGTGGTGCTGCGCACCAACCTCGACGGTTTCTACAACGTTCTGCACCCGGTGATGATGCCAATGATCCGCCGCCGCGCCGCCGGTCGCATTGTCTGCATCACCTCGGTGTCGGGGCTGATCGGCAACCGTGGCCAGGTCAATTACAGCGCTTCCAAGGCTGGCGTGATCGGCGCTGCAAAGGCGTTGGCGATCGAGCTGGGCAAGCGCAAAATCACCGTTAACTGCGTCGCGCCGGGCCTGATCGACACGGCGATGCTCGACGAAAACGTGCCGGTGGAAGAACTGATGAAAATGATCCCCGCGCAACGCATGGGCACCCCTGAAGAGGTGGCCAGTGCGGTGAATTTCCTGATGTCGGCGGAAGCCTCGTACATCACCCGCCAGGTCTTGGCGGTCAACGGAGGCTTGTGCTGATGAAGCGCGTCGTCGTCACCGGCATGGCCGGCATCACTTCGCTGGGCAGCGACTGGCAGACCATCGCCGGTAATTTCGCGGCCAACCGCAGCGGCATTCGCCGGATGGACGAGTGGGATCGCTTCAGCGAACTCAACACGCGTCTGGCCGGGCCAATCGATGATTTCGTTGTGCCGGCGCACTGGACGCGCAAGCAGCTGCGCAGCATGGGCCGGGTTTCGCGACTGGCAGTCGGCGCAGCGGAAAAGGCCTTGGCCGATGCTGGCTTGCTCGGCGACGCGATGATCAAAGACGGCCGGATGGGCGTCGCTTGCGGCTCGTCGACCGGCAGCACCGACGAGATCAAAGCGTTCGGCAACATGCTGCTCAACTCGGTCGCCGAAGGCCTCAATGCCAACTCCTACGTGCGGATGATGCCGCACACCACCGCCGCGAATATCAGCATCTTCTTCGGCCTCACCGGGCGCCTGATCCCGACGTCCAGCGCCTGCACCAGCGGCAGCCAGGGCATCGGTTATGCCTACGAGGCGATCAAGTTTGGCCGTTTGCCGCTGATGCTTGCCGGCGGTGCCGAAGAACTTTGCCCGACCGAAGCGATGGTCTTCGACGCGCTCTACGCCACCAGCCTGAAAAACGATGCACCGCAGACCAGTCCGCGCCCGTATGACAAGGGCCGCGACGGTCTGGTGATCGGTGAAGGCGGCGGCATGCTGGTACTCGAGGAGCTAGAACACGCCCTCGCACGCGGTGCGCACATCCACGCCGAGATCGTCGGTTTCGGCAGCAACGCCGACGGCCAGCACACCACCCGCCCCGAGCAAGTGACCATGCGCCGCGCCATGGAGCTGGCGCTGGAAGACGCCGGGCTGACACCGGACGCCATCGGTTATGTAAATGGTCACGGCACGGCTACAGAACAGGGCGACATTGCCGAAACAATAGCCACCAGCAGTTTGTTCGGCGAACGCATGCCGATCAGCTCGCAGAAAAGCTTCCTCGGTCACACGCTCGGGGCCTGCGGGGCGCTGGAGTCGTGGTTCAGCATCGAAATGCTCAACCGCGACCAGTACGTGCACACGCTCAACCTCGACGAGGTCGATCCGCACTGCGGCAAGCTCGATTACCTGCGCGGCGAATTCCGCCAGATGCACCACGAGTTTGTGATGAACAACAATTTCGCTTTTGGTGGCGTCAACACCTCGTTGATTTTCCGCCGCTGGCACTGACCGCAATACGTTTGGAGTAGAAGGAATGACTCAGTTTCACCGCATCGCCGCACTGCTGGCCCTGGCCTTTGTGCTCGGCGGTTGCACCAGCAAACCGGTGTACAACGCTAAAGAAGAGTTTTCGCCGAACCTCGGTTTCACCCAGCAACAGATGAGCCGCGCCATCGTCACCGCGCTGAACGATCGTCAGTGGGTGGTGCAATCGGTGCGCCCGGGCATGATCAAAGCGGCGATCACCGTACGCGGTCGCCATCACGCCGAAGTCGATATCCCGTTTACCCCGACCTCGTTCGAAATCGACTACCGCAGCAGCTACGGCCTCGACGCCAAGGACGGCAAGATCCACGGCAACTACAACCGCTGGGTCAACCGGCTGCGCGACAACGTGCTCAAAGAGCTGTCGATCAACCCGGACATCGAAGCGGTCAACAACCTTGGCATCATCAAACAAGGCGCTGACGAACCGACCTACCTGAGCTTCCGTGAAGGCGTCAAACGCGCCACCGACGCCGGCCTGCTCGACGGCAGCGTCAAGTTCTACCTCGCTGGCGAAACCCTGCCCAAGCAAGTGCGAAAACTCGACACCGTGAGCAGCAGCCGCAAAACCAACGGCTCAAACAAATCCGACGAAGATGCCTGCTTCTGGGCCCTGCAATCGGCACTGGCCACCCTGCAGAACGCCGCGAAAAAAGCCGACGCCAACGCGGTGATCAACATCGCCAGCGTGGATCAGCGGGATCTGTACAAAGACACCGAGAAGTTTCAGTGCCGAGCGGGGATGGTGGTGTCGAGCGTGGCGTTGAGGGGTGACCTTGCTCACGTCGACTGACTGAGTGGCTCAGTGGCTGAATGGCTGCATTCCTGTGGCGAGGGGATTTATCCCCGATGGGTCGCGTAGCGGCCCCAAAACTGAGAACTCGGAGCATCAGACGTACCGAATTCACTGGTTTTACGACGGCTGCGCCGCCGATCGGGGATAAATCCCCTCGCCACAGGGGTGCACTTTCACAAACAGGTCGACTCCCTGTCTGGCTCTGAGATGGCTGGTTGACCAGAATTCCTCAGAGTCTCACAAGCCCCAAAGGGAACACTTAGTGGCTGAAGTCTTCGACGCGCGCGCTCAATCGTTTCATACGCTTTAACAATAATCGCAGCATCGCCGCCGGCCTCTTCCAAACAGACTTCCAGATAAGCCTCAAAGTCCTCATCCGTCAGCAAATAATCGGCAGAGTCCCAATTTTTGAATTCTTCAGTCATGGCTACTTTTGGATGATTACTGACACCTGACAAACTAGCGGCGCTCAGCTATTAGCTCAAGACAGCTGTTTCCTGAATTTCTGTAGGCAAAACACTGACTCTCTGTAGTCCAGGAATCACGCACCAGCTTGTCCCCTAACCACAAATATTTCTTTCAGCATCTACACTCGTTCTCGCAGGCCTTCGCATCGCGCCTGCCAGAACGGCGGGCCCGGTCGGTCGAGCACTCGCGGTTCTCTTTCATCGTCAAGGAGATGACCATGCAAGTGAAAGCCATGATCGCCGCCGCGCTTTTCGGCCTGCTGCCCAGCGCCAGCCATGCCACCAACCTCATGTACATGCCGTTCGAAACCGTGCTTTCGGATGCGATTCGCGCCGGGCGGCTGGATGGCAGTGTGAAGTTTTATCTGGTCGGTAATGGGCCGCAGGGCACTCAGCAGTTGCTGCGCCGGGGTGTGGTCAGTGATTTGAGCACCAACGGTTTCAACAAGAGTGATCACGATTCCTGCGAGTGGGTGTTGCAGTCGAATCTGATCAAGCTGCAGGCCGATGCCAAGCGGGTCGGGGCGAATGCGGTGACCAATATCGTCAGTTATTACGACGAGCATGTGCGCAAGGATTTGAATACTTATGAGTGTCGGGCGGGGATTTTTGTGACGCGGGTGGCGTTGAAGGGGGATTTGGTGCGGTTGCCCTGACAAATCTGGTGTTTGAGCGGACGCCATCGCAGGCAAGCCTTGCTCCTACAAAATCTGTAGGAGCAGAGCTTGCTCGCGAAGAGGCCGGCAGCCATCACACATTCAATGGCTCAACCTTACGCGTCAGCAGTTCAACAAACGCCTTGGCCATCGGCGACTTCTGATCCTTGCGCTGCACCAGCCACACCGCCGTCACCGCTTCCGGATCGAGCAACGGCCGATAGACCACGCCATCAATACGCATGCGCTGGTACGACGCCGGCATCACCGACACGCCCAACCCCGCCGCCACCAGGCCGATGATGGTCATCGCCTCCCCCGCCTCCTGCGCAAAGTGCGGGCTGAACCCCGCGTCACGCGCCAGGCTCAATAACTGCGCATATAGACCACTGCCGTAACTACGCGGAAAGAACACGAATGGCTCATGCGCCAACGCCGCGAGAAACAAGCCCTCCTCCGAGCCCTGCGCCAGCGGATGTTTCGAGCTGAGCACCGCGACCAACGGTTCGCGCATCAACTCGACCACGCTCAGCGAATCCGGCAATCCAAGCGGGCGCATGATGCCGACTTCAATCGACTCATCGACCAACGCATCGGCAACCATCGTGCTGCTCATCTCGCGCAGGTTCAGGTGCACTGCCGGAAAACGCTGCCGAAAGGAAAATATCGCCTGCGGAATCGTCGAGTTGAACGGTGCCGACGAGGTGAAGCCAATCTTCAATTCGCCCAGTTCACCGAGTTGTGCACGTCGGGCAACATCCGCTGCCTTATCGACCTGCGCCAGCACCAGCCGCGCCTCTTCGAGAAACAATCTCCCGGCCTCGCTCAGTTCGACCCGACGATTGGTACGTTCGAACAGCCGCGCGCCGACTTCCTGTTCCAGCGCCTGAATCTGTTGGCTCAGCGGCGGCTGCGAGATGCCCAACACCTGTGCAGCGCGGCCGAAATGCAGTTCTTCGGCGACGGCGATGAAGTAGCGCAGATGACGCAATTCCATGAAAACCCCATTAGGTCGTAAAAGCTATCAAACAGGTCGAACAATATATTGGATAGAAACATTAGCCAGCTATATGATTTTTTCATTGCCTGCCTGGCTGTGCCCTCCGAGGTCTGAAGTGAAAACTGCTGTCGCGCCCCTTGCCCATGAAGTTCCGCCTGCTGCAGCCGACGATGTCGTCGCCGAGCTGCAAGAGATCTACATCGAAAAAGGCACGCCGATGTTCATGCGCACGGTGCTGGCGCTGTTCAGCGGCGGCTTCGCGACCTTTGCGCTGTTGTATTGCGTGCAGCCGATGATGCCGCTGCTGTCCCACGAATATTCGATCAACGCCGCGCAGAGCAGTCTGATCCTCTCGGTCGCCACCGGCATGCTCGCTATTGGTCTGCTGATCACCGGACCGATTTCTGATCGGGTCGGGCGTAAACCGGTGATGGTGACTGCGCTTTTCGCCGCAGCGATTTGCACCATGGCCAGTGCAATGATGCCGAGTTGGGAAGGCGTGCTGATCATGCGTGCGCTGATCGGCCTGTCGCTGAGCGGTTTGGCCGCCGTTGCGATGACTTATCTGAGCGAAGAAATTCACCCGCAGCACATCGGCCTGGCGATGGGTTTGTACATCGGCGGCAACGCGATTGGCGGAATGAGCGGGCGCTTGATCACCGGCGTGTTGATCGACTTCGTCAGCTGGCACACGGCGATGCTGGTGATCGGCGGTCTGGCGATGATTGCCGCAGCGGTGTTTTGGAAGATTCTTCCGGAGTCGCGCAATTTTCGCTCGCGCTCGCTGCACCCGCGCAGCCTGCTCGACGGTTTCACCATGCACTTTCGCGACGCTGGTCTGCCGCTGCTGTTTCTCGAAGCGTTCGTGTTGATGGGCGCGTTTGTCACGCTGTTCAACTACATCGGTTATCGCTTGCTGGCGGCGCCGTACAACCTTGATCAAGTCTTTGTGGGTTTGCTCTCGGTGGTGTACCTGTCGGGCATCTACAGCTCGGCGAAAATCGGTTCGCTGGCCGACAAACTTGGCCGTCGCAAAGTGCTCTGGGCGACCATTGCGCTGATGTTCGTCGGCCTCGCGTTGACCCTGTTCACGCCGTTGCCGCTGGTGATTGTCGGCATGCTGATTTTCACTTTCGGTTTCTTCGGTGCGCACTCGGTGGCCAGCAGCTGGATCGGCCGCCGCGCGCTCAAAGCCAAAGGCCAGGCGTCGTCGCTGTACCTGTTCAGCTACTACGCCGGCTCGAGCATCGCAGGCACCGCAGGCGGGGTGTTCTGGCACCTTGGTGGCTGGAACGGCATCGGGTTGTTCATCGGCGCGCTATTGCTGATCGCGCTGTTGGTGGCATTAAAACTGGCGAAACTGCCGCCCCTGACTGGCGCGACTATCTGAGCTGTAGCCGCGCTTCCAGCAGATTGTCGCGCGGCTCCAGGCTCAGCGATTGCAGCACCACGCCGTCACGTTCAAGCCTGTCCAGCCAGAGCAACAATGGCTCGGGCGGGCCGCTAAGGGTCAGACGGATCTGCTCGTTATCGCTGTCCATTTGCTGCACCTCAAGCCCGGTCGAGTTGAGGCTTTCGCTGATCCTTAACGACAACGGCTGAGTCGCGTCGAACGCCGAACTGCTTGGTGGCTGAGTGCGATCCAGTTGAATTGCAAAAGCCTGTTGCTGATGATGTTGGCGCTCGAGCGCTTCGAGCCGTTGCACGCTTGGTTGCCAGATCCAGGTAAACACCGCACCACCCAGCAACCCCGCCATCAGCAGCAGGATCAACCCACGCTCACGGCGCGATAAACGCCGCCAACGCTGAACATAATCATCAGACTTCATACGCCCGCCTCCCACGTCAGCGTCGCCGTCACCCGATCGCCTATCTTGCTCGCGCCATCAATCTTGATCGCCAGACCTTGCTGACGCCCGCGTTCACGCAACTGCTCAAGCTCGGCAAAACTGTTGGCCGTCAGTTGCACTTTCCAGCCATCGACCTCGGCAAAATCGATGCGCTTGACCTCGACCTGACTCGCGCCAATCACCTGCTCGATCAACCTGACCAGCGCCGCAACCTGAGTGTCGCGAGACTGCGCTGGCAAACCCTGAATCGCCCGCATCTGCGCGGTCAGATCGACGATTTGCCCGTGTTGTGGATACAGTGTTTTGAAGCGCTGTTCATTGTGCTCGGCGAGACGCCGGGTTTCGCCGTCAAGGAAACGGAACCGCGTTTCGCTGGCGCCTACGCCCAGCAACAAAAAGGTCAATAGCACCGCCGCCAGCGAACGCCAAGGCAACGGCGAATGCCGTGGCGAAAACTCGCCATGACGCAGATTGATCGCTTGTCGAAAACCTTCTGCCAGCAATGCCTGTTCATCCGGCTCATCGACCCAAACCATGTCCTCGGGCAACACGCCGTTCAGCGCGACCAAACCCTCGTCCGTGACTGCGAGCCGCGCCGGCAACGCCCCGCCCAGCAACCAGCGTCCGAACCAGCGGGTGCCGATCGGCTGATCCGTGGGCAACAAGTCGGCATCGACAAACACCGAGCGCACTTGCAGACCACTTTCACCGAGCAGCGACAACACCGCGGCCAGGCGCTCACGAGCGATGACCATCAGCGGATAACGTCGCTCGGCGTCCGCTTTGCCAACGCTCAAATGCACAGTGTCGAGCGCTTCGCCAAGCTGCTCTTCCACAGCAAATGCCAGCGCCTGCGCGGCCGGCGCACGGCGCCCGGGCCAGGGTTCGCTGCGCAGCCAGCTGCAGGATTCGATGGGCAGTAACAGGTCGATTTTTTGTCCGCGCAGTACTTGTGCGGCTTGATGCAGCGGCATCGATTGGCGTTCGCCGGTGTGCGACCACAGGCAACATGGCCAGTCAGACGACAGGTCTGCAAGCCCTTCGGCGGTCAGGTAAAGCCAGTTTTTCATTGCGTTATCTCGAGGCCGCGGGAGGAAAGTAAACGACGTTGCAGGACTTTCAGCTGGGCGGTTTTTACGACGAACTCGACGTCAGTGCTCAGCGTCAGCACGTGCTGGTCTTGCACCACGCGCACGCTGATGCGATGCCAGCGACTGTCGACGCCGAGCCCATGGGTATTGATTCCTGCATCAGCGATTAATGGATCGACGCTGAAGGCTTGAACGCTGGGCCATGAGGTTGTCGAACGCTGGTGAACGAGGGCGTCGGCAACTTCGGGTTCGATCCCCCAGCACGCGCAGCAACAGCGCCGGTACCGTGTTGATATTCAGCGCAGCATCCGTGGGCAGCAGCGAAACCCATGGTTCTAGGCGTCGTAGCGTTGCCGCATCGAAACCCGGCAGCAGTCGCAATTGGCTCACCTCGGATAACAATCCGACCTGACTCGGTCGCAACGCGGGCAGCTCCAGCAATTCGAGCAACCGCGCCCAGCGCTCAAGCGTCACCGCATCGATCTGCCCTTGATGCAGCAATGCATTGAGATTGAAACGCGCCGACAGGTCTTCGATCTGCACCTCGACTTGCGCGTCTTCGCTGCCCGGTTCAGGAGTGATTTGCGGCCAGTCGCGGATCATCTCGGCGTGGTTCTGCTGTTCAACAAAAGCCTTGTGCAAACGCCGTAGCGCCCAGATTTCTCCGCTCACCGCCAACTGACGCAAATGCAAGGTTTGCAGCTGTTGCGCGCTGCTCTGCAAGGCCAGTCGATGACTGCGCAATAGGCCGCTGGTGATCAGCAGAGCGAGGCTCAACACCAGCATCACACTGATCAGCGCCAACCCCTGTTGCCGGTGTTTCATGGCAAGGCTCCCGGCAACAGCAGCACCCGGCGAATGCCGTCATAGCGTCGAGTCGAGAGCTGAAACTCCATCGCAGAATCATCAAGCAGGCGCCAACGCAGATCGATGACATCCTCCAGCAACTTCTGCCGCTGCACGGTCAGCGAGCCCTCGGCACGGCTCTCGCGCCACAACACGTCGCCGAGCAAGCGATACGTCAGCTCCTGACGTTCGCTGCGCGGTTGATCCAGCGGATTGCGCCAGTTACTGCGTTGCACGCTCAGTTGCCCGGCATTCAACACCACCGGCTGTTCGGCGATGTGCAGCAGATCGCGCTCGATCACCGCCACCGCGCGTTGCAGACTTCTGAAAGCGCGCTCATGACTCGCCGTCGCCTGTTGCACGCGCACCACGCTATCGAACAGGCGCCAACTGGCGAGACCGAGCACGGCGAAAATCGCCATCGCGATCACCAGTTCCAGCAAGGTGAATCCGCGCTGGTTATTCATGGCGGCTGCAACCGCGCAGTCGTGCGATACAACGGTTGATCGCTGTCGGCGAGACTGACTTCGAGCTCCACCGTGAACAGCCCCGATACATCGACCTCGCGCAGATGCTGACGTAACCGCCATTCGCGGCGATCCATGTGCACGATCTGCTGCTGTTGTCCGGCGACCCACGTGCGTTGCAGGCGCAGTTCGTTCAAATGGTTATCCGCCAACCACGCGGCAAACAACCGTCGCTCAGCCGCACCACTCTGCTGCACCACGTAACGACTTGCCGAAAGAATCGCTGCTGCGAGTACGGCGAAAACCGTCAGCGCGACCATGACTTCCAGCAGCGTGAAACCTCGCATGCGCTTGATCAGCGGTCGGTCACTCATCAAGCGAGACCTCGCTCAAACCGTCCGAAGACAGACTCGCCCAAACCCGCTCACGGCTTGCCAACTGCAAAGTAAACGCGCTGATTTCATCGCTGCTCAGAATCAACAATTGCGGCATTTCTGCGCTGCTCGCCAAGCGTACCGGCAGGCCCTCCACAGCAAGTCGCGGCTGCAGCTCCGGCGGCCATGTTTGCAAAGCCATTAAAGGCGACCAACCCCGCTCGCCAAGCTGCAGAACGCGATAACCCTCCTGGCTAAACCCCACACCAAACTCGCGCCCTTCCAGCACCGCCCGTTCGCGAAACTGCTCGATCACCCGCGCAATCCGGCTCGCCTCCTGCCGCGCCACTTGCGCCGGATTGCTCCCGCCCACCAGGCTGACCAAACCCAGCAGCACGCCGATCAGCACCATGACCACCATCAATTCCAGCAAGGTGAAACCCCGGCAGCGCTGGCGCATCAGTCGATGGCCCAGTTGCCGATATCGGCAGCGTGGCCGTCACCGCCGCTGACGCCATCGGAGCCCAGCGAATACAAGTCGTAACCGCCGCCCACCGCACGGGTGCCGGGGTTGAGGTATTGATACGGCGTGCCCCACGGATCGCGCGCCAGACTTTTCAGATATCCCGCAGGATTCCAGTTGCGCGCCGCCGGGGTGCCGCTCGGACGTTTCACCAACGCTTCCAGCCCCTGCTGCGTGGTCGGATACCGCGCGTTGTCGAGGCGGTACATCTCCAGCGCCGTGGCGATCGCCTGAATGTCGATCTTCGCCGCGGTGGTTTTCGCCTGATCCGGCCGGCTCATGAATTGCGGCACAACAATCGCGCCGAGGATGCCGATGATCACCACCACGACCATGATTTCGATCAGGGTGAAACCGCGCTGCGCGGTCGCTGTTTTTCTGTGCAAAAGAGCCATGGATCAATTCACCAATTGGTTGAGACTGAGGATCGGAAGGAGGATGGCGAGGACGATCAGCAACACCACCGCGCCCATCACCAGCAGCATCGCCGGCTCGAACAAACTCACCATCAAGGCGATGCGCGCAGCGAGGCTGGCTTCCTGTTGTTCGGCGGCGCGGGCGAGCATGGCGTCGAGCTCGCCGGCGCGTTCACCGCTGGCGATCATGTGCAGCATCATCGGCGGGATATCGCCACTGCGTTCCAGGCTGCGGGTCAGCGTCGAGCCTTCGCGCACCGAGCGGGCGACCTCACTCATGCGTGCGCGGATGGTCTGATTGCCGATGACAGCGGCGGCGATTTCCAGTGCATCGACCAAGGGCACAGCGCTCTTGCCGAGGATCGCCAGAGTGCTGGCGAATCGCGCCGCTTCCATGGCGCGCAGAAGCGTGCCGATCAGCGGAATATTCAATGCCAGCGCATGCCAGCGCAGTCGCCAGAGCGGTTGCCGCAAACTCCAGCGCCAGCCACTAAACAGCGCCAGCGCGCCACCAAAAAACACCAGACCGAACTGACGTACACCGTCGCTGAGGCTGATCAATGCGCGGGTCAGCCAAGGCAACGGCTGGCCGCTGTCGACGAAAATGTTCACCACGTCCGGCACCACGTAGCCGAGCAGAAAACCGACGATGGCCACGCTGGCGAACATCAGAATCGACGGATAGATCAGCGCCATCTGAATCTTTTGTCGCGATGCCTGCCGCGCCTGGGTGTAAGCGGCCAGTTGCTCCAGCACATGACCGAGATGGCCCGAGCGCTCACCCGCCGCCACCGTGGCGCGGAACAATTCGGGAAACGCCGCAGGAAACTGGCTTAACGCGACGGCCAGCGCATGGCCTTCCATGACTCGACCACGTACCGCCCACAACAATCCGGCAACGCGCCGTTTGCTGGTTTGTCGCGCGACCACTTCCAGCGCTTCTTCCAGCGGCAAACCGGCCTGCACCAGCGTCGACAGCTGCAACGTCAGCAGCGCCAGATCACTAGCGCTCAAACGGCCGGCACGCCTCGCACCCTGTTCACCGCGCAGCTCCTTGAGTTGAAACGGCCACAGTCCCCGCTCTCGCAACAGCTGCCGCGCGTGCCTTGGATTTTCGGCTTCGAGCCGGCCTCGGCAGCGATGGCCTTGCGCGTTGTCAGCGCGGTAATCGAAAGTCGGCATCGCTCAGTCCTCCTGCGTCACGCGCAGCCACTCATCGACGCTGGTGACGCCATCGAGCACACGTTGCCGACCGGCCTCAAACAGACTGCGCGAATCCTTGCGCGTGGCGTCGATCAGTTCGCGCTCGCTGGCGCCTCGATGAATCAACGCTGCCACCGGTTCGGTGATGCTGATCAATTCATAGATGCCAATGCGTCCGCGATAACCGTGCTGGCAATGCTCACAGCCCTGCGGCCGAAACAACGCCACGGTCTGCGTGGGTTGCAAATCCAGACGCAGGCAAGTCTCGTCATCAGCGAAGTACGGCGCCTTGCAATGCACACACAACGTGCGCAACAAGCGTTGCGCAAGCACACCGACCAGCGACGAGGCCAGCAAGTAAGCGTCCACGCCCATGTCGACCAGCCGCGTCACTGCGCCGACCGCGCTGTTGGTGTGCAACGTCGACAGCACCAGATGCCCGGTCAACGAAGCCTGCACAGCAATTTGCGCGGTCTCTCGATCACGGATTTCACCGACCATCACCACGTCCGGATCCTGCCGCAGAATGGCGCGCAAGCCCCGCGCGAAAGTCATCTCGACTTTCGGATTGACCGGCATTTGGCCGATCCCCGGCAGGTGATATTCGATCGGATCCTCGACCGTAAGAATGTTGCGCGACGGATCGTTCAGGCTGCTCAAAGCCGCATACAAACTGGTGGTTTTGCCCGATCCGGTCGGCCCGGTCACCAGTAAAATCCCGTGAGGTTTGGCGAGCAGGTTTTGCAGGCTGGCGAGGGTGTCGTCCGGCATGCCCAGACGTTGCAGTTCCAGACGTCCGGCCTGCTTGTCGAGCAAGCGCAGCACCACCCGCTCGCCGTGCGCCGACGGCAGTGTCGAGACGCGCACATCGACTTCGTGCCCGGCCAGACGCAAGGCAATCCGGCCGTCCTGCGGCACACGTTTTTCGGCGATGTCGAGCCGCGCCATGACTTTGATCCGCGACACCAGCAACGTCGCCAGTTCGCGTCTGGGCCTGAGCATCTCGCGCAACTGACCGTCGACGCGCATGCGCACCGACAGGTAGTGCTCGAAGGTTTCCAGATGGACGTCCGAGGCCTGTGCGCGCACCGCTTCGCTGAGCAGTGCGTTGATCAGGCGGATCACCGGCGCATCGCCCTGTTGCTCGAGCAGGTCGGCGGTTTGCGGCACCTGCTCGGCGAGGCTGAGCAGATCCAGTTCATCGTCCAGCCCTTGCGCGACCTGTTGCGCGGCGCTCTGGCCTTCGCGATAGGTGGCGGCCAGACGCGCGGCAAAAGGCTCTGGCTCAAGCACCTCGATTGACAGTTCGCGAGCACATAAGCGACGCACTTCGGCCAGTGCGGTCAGCGACGTGTCGGCGCGTATGAGCAGGCGGGAGCCCGCAGCGTCCAGCAGCACGCCAAACCGCCGGGCGAAACCGAACGGCAGGATTTCCAGTGGAGCACTCATGGCGCCACCGTCGCGGGCTCAAACAAATGCCGCGCCTCGGCCGGCAGCATCAGCGAGTTGCTCTCCCCGGCCTTGGGCTGACTGAGGTCGCGCAAGGTGTCGTAACGCTGCTGGCTGATCCCGGAGAGATCTTCGCGGCTGCGTACGATGGTCGGGCGCAGGAACACCATCAGATTGCTTTTGGTCTGGGTGTCGCGGCTCCAGCGAAACAGCGCGCCAACATAGGGAATGTCGCGCAGCAGCGGCACACCGCTTTTCTGCGTGCGCACGCTGTCGCGGATCAGCCCGCCAATCACGATGATTTCGCCGTCGTCGGCGAGAATCGTGCTTTTCAGCGCGCGCTTGTTGGTGATCAGATCCGAGGAATCGATGCCCGACACCGAAGGCGCGATGTCCGAGACTTCCTGCTCGACTTCCAGACGCAGGGTCGAGCCTTCGTTGATGTAAGGTTTGATCTTCAGGCTGATGCCGACGTCTTTGCGCTCGACCGTGGTGAACGGGTTATCCGCGCCGCTGCTGTTGGTCGAGTAGGAGCCGGTCTTGAACGGCACGTTCTGCCCGACGATGATTTCCGCTTGCTGATTGTCGAGGGTCAGCAGGCTCGGCGTGGACAGCAGATTGCTCCGCGTATTGCTCGCCAGCGCCGAAATCAACGCGCCGAAACGGTCGCCGCCCAACTGCAGAATCGCGCCGTCAGGCGCCGATTTTTTCTCGTCGAACTTCAAGCCACCGACGATGGGAATGTCGGTGCCGGGAAAGTTGATAAAGCCCTTCGCGTCGCCCGTACTCAAGCCCCACTGCACGCCCACGGCATCGGCGATGTCGCCGGAGATTTCGACAATGGCGGCGTGGATCAGCACTTGCGCGCGGGGCTGATCGAGCTCGCGGACGATGTTCTCGATGGTTCTGACCTGAGCCGGATCGGCGATCAGCACCAGCGCATTCTGACTTTCGTCGGCCTTGAGCATGAACGGCGTCGCGGCGGACGCTTCTTTGCCGCTGCCAGCTGTGGGTTGTTTGCGATTCTGGCCCATGCTTTCCAGCACCTGCGCGAGTTGCTTGGCATCGCTGTGGCGCAAACGGATGACCCGCGCGGTGTCGAGGCTGGCGGTGGCCGGCACGTCGAGTTGGCGAATCAGCTCGGTCAAACGCTGGCGCACGGCGAGCGGGTCGATGACGATCAAGCGATTGGTTCTGACGTCGGCCAGCACTTGAATCAGCGAGTCGGCATTGCGCTTGCCCAGCGAGGATTCGATCACCGTGGCGACGTCGCTGGCCTGGGCAAAACGCAGCGCTACCACAGCGTGCTGATCTTGCTGACCGCCGTCGAGTTGGCGCACCACCTGGGCGATGCGTTTGACGTTGGCGCCGGTGTCGGTGATCACCAAGGCATTGGCCGAAACGGACGGGCCTAGGTAGCCGTTGGCCGACACCAACGGGCGAATCAGCGCAGACAGATCGGCGGCGCTGCTGGTGTTCAGTTCGATGACTTGGGTGATGAATTGCGCGGGGGTGGCGCGCTCATTGACCGATTGGCCGGCGCGGGTTTTCACGTCTGCCACGGGAGTGATGAGGATGCGGTCGCCCTCATCGATCACGGTGAAGTTGTGCGCGTCCAGCACCGAGTAGAACAAGCGCCGCACGCCCTCACGATCCAGCGCCTGACGGGACATGACGGTGACGCGTCCCGACACACGCGGGTCGAGTACGACGGTGGTGCCGAGAATCGCCGAGATCTCTTCGACGATGTCGCGCAGTTCGGCCTGATTCATCGCCAACTGCCAGCGCTGTTCCTCGGCGTATGCAGGGCGATTGAGGAGCGGCGTCGCCAGCACGGCGCAAACCAACAAGGTGCGCAGAGCGTGCGCGCCGTTCAAGTTGTTCATCAATGAGATCACTCTGACTGCCCGTTCAGCGGGCGTAGAAAACGTGCGGAAATGTCTGCGGCGGGTGCATCGACGGATGCGGGCGAGCGCTTGAGGAATACGCTGGCAGAGGGCGCGAGAAGCAATGATTCCTCCCGCCCCTTGTTCCACAACACCACGTGTTGTGCCTCGACTCGACGCAATACGCTGCCGCCCGGCAAGTCGTCGCCAACCCGATATAACCGCGCGCCTTGGGCAGCGCTTATCAGGGCTTTCGACAGGCCACTGTCGACGGCGAACGTCGCTTGCAGAGTCAGCGATTCGGCGCTTGGTCGAAGTGCGCTGGGCGCGGCGAGCCCGAACACCGTTGCCACTGCGGCGGTGTTCAAAGGTGCAGGTGCCGTCGGCATCGGCACAGCGACCGGTGCTGGAAGACGTTGCGCACTGCGAAACGCCCACTCCTGCCAAGCGAGAAACGCTGCACAGGCGAACGGCAGCGCCCACAGTCCCAACAGCAAAAAAAATCTCACCGACGGTTCATCCGATACGCCCACAGGCCTGGCGAACGCGCGAGCGCCACGACATGCGTCGCAGCACGCGGTAACCGCGCAACTCGTGCAGAACCACCGCGCCAATGTGCATCGCTACCAGCACTGCCAACGCGGTGCAGGCCCAGATGTGCAGCACGAAAAAGCCGTCCGTCAGCGCCACATCGCTCAGCGGCTGCGGGAATTCGAACAGGCCGAACACAGGGATCGGTCGATCCATCATCAGCACCCCGCTCACCAGCACCACTGCCACCAGCAAATAGATCAGCCGATGGACAAACATCACGAGCATTTTTGCCGAGGAAAACTGCGCCATGCGCTCATGTCGCAGGTGGCTGACAAACACCACCAGCCGCCAGCAAAACACAGGGATGAACAGCGTGGTCAGCGACACATTGACGCCGGCCACCCACTGTTTGGTGTCATTGGCCACATTGACGTTGGCCACATAAAACCCGGTGACCAGCGTCCACAGAATCACCGCCGCCGACACCCAGTGCAGCAGCATTTGTTGCTTGGAATAAATTGAAAGCGTCATTCGAATCGCCCCTGAAAATCATCAGCGGTCAGACGACCTCGGTGGTCGTCTGACGCAATTACACGGGACGAGCCTTAGAGCTTGTTCCACGCCGCATGCGAGTGCTCGCCGACGCCCGGCTCAAAACCGTTCGCCTCAGGCTTGTACTGCTTGCAATAGCCGGATGCCGGGAACGGCTTGCACTCGAAGACCTCGTTGGTTTTCGGTTGCAGCACCTTGGTACCAGCGGTGTAGTCGCTGAGACCTTCCGGGAACAGGAAGTCGTAATCGGCACCGGCGCCTTCACCGGTGACGTTGACAGGCTGGGTGTCTTGACGGGTGGTGCGGCCATCCAGCGTGGTGCCAACCAGGGTCAGCGTGTGCGGGCCGGGGTTGCTGCGAATGTCCATGGCCAGCCAGGTTGCACCGCTGTCCGCTTGCGCGGTGGTGGTGCCGACCAGCTTGTTCTGCTCGTTGAACAGGTTGGCTTCGACGTTCATTTTGCGGTTCGACATCAGGCTGAAATCGACTTTGGTTTTACCTTTGTCGAGCACGTATTCGGCTTGTTGCGAGGCCACGGACAAACGCGCGCCGGCGTCTTCTTTCATCAGCAGTTGCACTTCGTAGCGAACGACGCCGCTGTCTTTTTGTGCGTACAGCGTGTTGCTGCCGCGAATCGCTTCGATGTTGCCGTTTTCATCACGAACGCCGGCGCGGATCAGGGTCTGCGACTGGTTGATCTGCTCGGCGAGTTTGAACGACCAGTTTTGCGGCTCGGCGTCTTCAGCGTTGTCGATCGAGATTTCGACGCTGTAGGAAGCACTTTCGCCCGTCGCGGTGAAGGCGCGTGCCTTGACCTTGTCACCAGCCAGCAGCGGCGTCGATGGCGCGATGGCGCCGACGGACGACCAGCCACCTGGCAGGGACGGCTCGGCAATGATGTTTACGTCGAGGACATTGTGGAAGGCCATTTTGGTATCACTGACGCCCCAGATCGCGAGGATCACGTGCTGACCGTTTTTGTCTTCCGGGATACTGCAGCGATGCTTGGTGCCTGGCACAGGCATCTGAAAATCACCCGCGACCTCGCAAAAAGGCATGCTCTCGAACGAAGTGCGTTTCAACGCTTCATTCGGGTTCCAGCCGTTACGGGTAATGAAATATTGATGGTATTCCACCGGGTGTGGCGCTTTGTAATGCCACTGGAAATCCAGCGTGCGCTCTTTGATGTCGGTTAGCTGCCAGCGTGTGGCGGACTGCACGTCCAGAGCAGTGAACAGTTCATTGCCACCGCTAGCGATCCTGCCATCAACCGGCCCTTGGCCCGTGCCACCACCCACACCGGCCGGAAAACCCTGAAAGGTTTCGCCAACACTTTGTGGCTCGTATTGCGCACCACCACAACCGGTGTTTACACCCTTCTGGCACAGCAACGCGCGCGATGGCGGCACCTCTACATAACCATGGGCTACTGCGCCCGAAGAACCCAGCATGGCCGACAGTAAAATCAAAGAAGAAGTGCACGTTGCCAACGCACTCCTTTTAAAAATTGGTTTTTTCATTGTTATTCCAGGCTCATATCAAATAAGCGAGCCCGGCATCGCGCCAGGCTCTAATACGGTGCTCGACGCCATGCCGAACACACGCCTGAAACCTTACGTGGATAGGGAAAACTTCTATGTAGGAGTAATCACCGGGTGTAGCAGGAATAGTCGCCACGGAAACTAATCCGACAACTAAGGAAAGAATTCTTACAACAGGAAACTATTCATCCTCACCCTCAAGAGCCCCTCACCCTAGCCCCCTCCGAAGGGACAAGAGAATGATTGGGGGGACATTACGCGGCATAAAAAAACCTGCCCCGCATGACACGGGACAGGTTTTTTTGTACAGACGTTGCAGCGTTATTCGTGGTACTGCGCCGACAACTCATGCACCGCACGCAGGAAAGCGCCGGCGTGTTCCGGATCGACTTCCGGGGTGATGCCATGGCCGAGGTTGAACACGTGACCGCTGCCCTTGCCGTAGCTGGCCAGAATACGTCCGACTTCGGTGCGGATCGCTTCCGGTTTTGCGTAAAGCACGGTCGGATCCATGTTGCCTTGCAGGGCAACCTTGTCGCCAACGCGGGCGCGGGCGTTGCCGATGTCGCACGTCCAGTCTAGGCCCAGTGCGTCAGCACCTGCGTCGGCGATGCTTTCCAGCCACAGGCCGCCATTTTTGGTGAAGAGGATCACTGGCACTTTGCGACCGTCGTTTTCGCGGATCAGACCGCTGACGATTTTCTTCATGTAGGCCAGCGAGAATTCCTGATACGCCGCCGCCGACAGGTTGCCGCCCCAGGTATCGAAGATCTGCACCGCTTGCGCACCGGCCATGATCTGGCCGTTGAGGTACGAGGTCACCGACTGCGCCAGTTTATCCAGCAGCAGGTGCATGGCTTGCGGGTTGTCGTAGAGCATCGCTTTGGTCTTGCGGAAGTCTTTCGACGAGCCGCCTTCAACCATGTAGGTCGCGAGTGTCCAAGGGCTGCCGGAGAAACCGATCAGCGGCACACGGCCGTTCAATTCGCGACGGATGGTGCTGACCGCGTCCATGACGTAGCCGAGGTCTTTGTGCGGATCAGGGATCGGCAGCGCTTCGATATCGGCGAGGGTGCTGACGACTTTTTTGAAGCGCGGACCTTCACCGGTCTCGAAGTACAGGCCTTGGCCCATGGCATCGGGGATGGTGAGGATGTCGGAAAACAGGATCGCCGCGTCCAGTTGTGGATAGCGGTCGAGCGGTTGCATGGTGACTTCGCAGGCGAATTCCGGATTCATGCACAGGCTCATGAAATCACCGGCCTGGGCGCGGCTGGCGCGGTATTCCGGCAAGTAGCGACCGGCCTGACGCATCATCCACACAGGGGTGACGTCTACGGGTTGCTTGAGCAGGGCGCGGAGGAAACGGTCGTTCTTCAGGGCAGTCATGTCGGCATCCGGAAAAAAAGTGCGGGCATTTTCTCAGAGCGCGACGCAAAAGGCACGGATGCAGGTCAGCCTTTTGTCTATCGGGTCAATTTATTGCCTTGGAATGCGCTATCAGCAACACCGAGAAACAACTGTGGGAGCGGGCTTGCTCGCGAAAGCGGTGTGTCAGGCAACATATCCGCCGGCTGACACGCCCTCTTCGCGAGCAAGCCCGCTCCCACATTTTTGATCGCATTTCAGGTTGAAATGTAATCAGACACCCAGGTAATCAAGGATCCCTTCGGCGGCGTTGCGGCCTTCGAAGATCGCCGTTACCACCAGGTCGGAACCGCGCACCATGTCACCACCGGCAAAGATTTTCGGGTTGCTGGTCTGGTGCTTGTACTGACCTTGCTCAGGCGCAACGACGCGGCCCTGGCTGTCGGTCTGGATTTCGAACTGTTCGAACCACGGTGCCGGGCTCGGGCGGAAGCCGAACGCGATGACCACGGCGTCGGCCGGGATGATCTCTTCGGAACCCGGGATCGGCTCTGGGCTGCGACGGCCACGGGCGTCCGGTTCGCCGAGACGGGTCTCGACCACTTTAACGCCTTCGACCTTTTCTTCACCGACGATAGCGATCGGCTGGCGGTTGTAGAGGAATTTCACGCCTTCTTCCTTGGCGTTTTTCACCTCTTTGCGCGAGCCGGGCATGTTCGCTTCGTCACGACGATAAGCGCAGGTCACCGATTTGGCGCCCTGACGGATCGAGGTGCGGTTGCAGTCCATCGCCGTGTCGCCGCCGCCGAGTACCACGACCTTTTTGCCTTTCATGTCGACGAAATCTTCCGGCGACTTTTCAAAGCCCAGGTTGCGGTTGACGTTGGCGATCAGGAAGTCCAGTGCGTCATAAACGCCCGGCAGATCCTCACCGGCAAAACCGCCCTTCATATAGGTGTAAGTGCCCATGCCCATGAACACCGCATCGTACTCGGCGAGCAGTTGTTCCATGGTCACGTCTTTGCCGACTTCGGTATTGAGACGGAACTCGATGCCCATGCCGGTGAAGACTTCGCGGCGATTGCTCAGCACGGTCTTTTCCAGCTTGAACTCGGGGATGCCGAAGGTCAGCAGACCGCCGATTTCCGGGTTCTTGTCGAACACCACCGGGGTCACGCCACCGCGTACCAGCACGTCGGCACAACCCAGACCCGCCGGGCCCGCGCCGATGATCGCGACACGTTTGCCGGTCGGTTTGACCTTGGACATGTCCGGGCGCCAGCCCATGGCGAACGCGGTGTCGGTGATGTACTTCTCGACCGAACCGATGGTCACCGCGCCGAAGCCGTCGTTAAGGGTGCAGGCACCCTCGCACAGACGATCCTGCGGACACACCCGGCCGCAGACTTCCGGCAGGGTGTTGGTCTGGTGCGACAGCTCGGCGGCCTGAAGGATGTTGCCCTCGGCCACCAGTTTCAGCCAGTTCGGAATGAAGTTGTGCACCGGGCACTTCCATTCGCAATACGGGTTGCCGCAACCCAGGCAGCGGTGGGCCTGATCGGCCGACTGCTGGGGTTTGAACGGTTCGTAGATTTCGACGAACTCTTTCTTGCGTTGACGCAACAGTTTCTTCTTCGGATCTTTGCGCCCGACATCGATGAACTGGAAGTCGTTATTCAGACGTTCAGCCATTGTTAAAACCTCATCAAACTCTTCAGGCGCATATCACTGCGGGTTGGCACGAGTGCTGGAAAGCAACGATTTCAGGTTGGCAGCCTTAGGCTTGACCAGCCAGAAACGGCGCAGATAGTCATCGAGGTTTTCGGCGAGTTCACGACCCCACTCGCTGTCGGTTTCCGCGACGTACTCGTTCAGCACGTTTTGCAGGTGGCTGCGATAGGCTTCCATCGCCTCGCCGCTGATCCGCTGGATTTCCACCAGTTCGTGGTTGACCCGGTCAACGAAGGCGTTGTCCTGATCGAGCACGTAGGCGAAACCACCGGTCATGCCAGAGCCGAAGTTGTAACCGGTCTTGCCCAGAACGCAGACAAAACCACCGGTCATGTACTCACAGCAGTGATCACCAGTGCCTTCCACAACCGTGTGGGCACCGGAGTTACGCACAGCGAAACGCTCACCTGCGGTGCCGGCGGCGAACAGCTTGCCGCCCGTCGCGCCGTACAGGCAGGTGTTGCCGATGATGGCGCTGTCCTGAGTCTTATAAACGCTGCCCTTCGGCGGCACGATGGTCAGTTTGCCACCGGTCATGCCTTTGCCGACGTAGTCGTTGGCGTCGCCTTCGAGGTACATGTTCAGACCGCCGGCGTTCCACACACCGAAGCTCTGACCGGCAGTGCCCTTGAAGCGGAAGGTGATTGGCGCTTTCGCCATGCCCTGGTTGCCGTGCTTGCGCGCGATTTCGCCGGAGATCCGCGCGCCGATCGAACGGTCGCAGTTGCAGATATCCAGATCAAATTCGGCGCCGCTCATGTCGTTGATCGCCGACGAGGCCATCTCGACCATTTTCTCGGCCAGCAGGCCTTTGTCGAACGGCGGGTTGCGCTCAACACCGCAGAACTGTGGCTTGTCCGCCGGGATGTGATCGCTGCCCAACAGCGGCGTCAGATCGAGGTGGTTTTGCTTGGCGGTCTGGCCTTCGAGGATTTCCAGCAGATCGGTACGACCGATCAGCTCTTCGAGGGAGCGCACGCCGAGCTTGGCCAGCCACTCACGGGTTTCTTCGGCGACGTAGGTGAAGAAATTCACCACCATGTCGACGGTGCCGATGTAGTGGTCTTTACGCAGCTTCTCGTTCTGCGTCGCAACGCCGGTGGCGCAGTTGTTCAGGTGGCAGATACGCAGGTATTTGCAGCCCAGCGCGATCATTGGCGCAGTACCGAAGCCGAAGCTTTCAGCGCCGAGGATTGCAGCCTTGATCACGTCGAGGCCGGTTTTCAGGCCACCGTCGGTCTGCACCCGGACTTTGCCGCGCAGGTCGTTGCCGCGCAGAGTCTGGTGGGTTTCGGCGAGGCCGAGTTCCCACGGTGCGCCGGCGTATTTGATCGAAGTCAGCGGCGAAGCACCGGTGCCGCCGTCGTAGCCGGAGATGGTGATCAAGTCCGCATAGGCCTTGGCCACACCGGCAGCGATGGTGCCGACGCCTGCTTCCGCTACCAGTTTTACCGAAACCAGTGCCTTCGGGTTGACTTGCTTGAGGTCGAAAATCAGCTGCGACAAGTCTTCGATCGAGTAGATGTCGTGGTGCGGCGGCGGCGAAATCAGGGTCACGCCCGGCACTGCGTAACGCAGCTTGGCGATCAGCCCGTTCACTTTACCGCCCGGCAGTTGCCCGCCCTCGCCCGGCTTGGCGCCTTGCGCGACTTTGATCTGCAGCACTTCGGCGTTGACCAGATATTCCGGGGTCACGCCGAAACGGCCAGTCGCAACCTGCTTGATTTTCGAGCTCTTGATGGTGCCGTAACGCGCCGGGTCTTCACCACCTTCGCCGGAGTTGGAACGCGCACCGAGGCGGTTCATGGCTTCGGCCAGGGCTTCGTGAGCTTCCGGCGACAAGGCGCCCAGCGAGATACCGGCGGAGTCGAAGCGCTTGAGTACCGATTCCAGCGGTTCGATTTCACTGATGTCCAGCGGCGTGTCGAGGGTCTTGACCTTGAACAGGTCGCGGATCATCGACACCGGACGGTTGTCCACCAGCGAGGTGTATTCCTTGAACTTGGTGTAGTCGCCCTGTTGCACGGCAGCTTGCAGGGTGTTGACCACGTCCGGGTTGTACGCGTGATATTCGCCACCGTGGACGAACTTCAGCAGACCGCCCTGCTGGATCGGCTTGCGCGGACTCCAGGCTTCGCTGGCGAGTGCTTTCTGCTCGGCTTCGATGTCGACGAAACGCGCACCCTTGATGCGGCTCGGCACACCACGGAAGCTCAGGTCGCAGACTTCTTCGGACAGGCCGATCGCTTCGAACAATTGTGCTCCGCGGTAGGAGGCGATGGTCGAGATACCCATCTTCGAGAGGATCTTCAGCAGACCTTTGGTGATGCCTTTGCGGTAGTTTTTGAACACCTCATAGAGGTCGCCCAGCACTTCACCGGTACGGATCAGGTCGCCCAGCACTTCGTACGCGAGGAACGGATAGACCGCCGAGGCGCCGAAACCGATCAGCACCGCAAAGTGATGCGGGTCACGGGCGGTCGCAGTTTCAACAAGGATGTTGGAATCGCAACGCAGGCCTTTTTCGGTCAGGCGGTGGTGCACGGCACCGGTCGCCAGCGAAGCATGGATCGGCAGCTTGCCCGGGGCGATATGGCGGTCGCTCAGGACGATCTGGGTACGACCGGCGCGCACGGCTTCTTCAGCCTGATCGGCAACGTTGCGGATCGCCGCTTCGAGGCCAACGCTTTCGTCGTAGTTGAGGTCGATGATCGCCCGTTCGAAACCCGGACGGTCGAGGTTCATCAACGAGCGCCACTTGGCCGGCGAGATCACCGGCGAGCTGAGGATCACGCGCGAGGCGTGTTCCGGCGACTCCTGGAAAATGTTGCGCTCGGCACCGAGGCAGATTTCCAGCGACATCACGATCGCTTCACGCAGCGGGTCGATCGGCGGGTTGGTAACCTGCGCGAACTGCTGACGGAAATAGTCGTACGGCGTGCGCACGCGCTGCGAGAGCACGGCCATCGGCGTGTCGTCGCCCATCGAGCCCACGGCTTCGTAGCCTTGCTCGCCGAGCGGACGCAGGACCTGATCGCGCTCTTCGAACGTGACCTGATACATCTTCATGTACTGTTTGAGCTGATCGACGTCGTAAAACGCCGAACCGTGATCGTTGTCTTCCATGGTCGCCTGGATGCGCAGAGCGTTCTTGCGCAGCCATTGCTTGTACGGATGACGGGACTTCAGACGGTTATCGATCGCGTCGGTGTCGAGGATCTGCCCGGTTTCGGTGTCCACGGCGAAGATCTGGCCAGGGCCGACACGACCTTTGGCAATCACATCTTCCGGCTTGTAGTCCCACACGCCGATTTCCGACGCGAGGGTGATGAAACCGTTGGTGGTGGTGACCCAACGCGCCGGGCGCAGACCGTTACGGTCGAGCAGGCACACCGCGTAACGACCGTCGGTCATTACCACGCCGGCCGGGCCGTCCCACGGTTCCATGTGCATCGAGTTGTACTCGTAGAACGCACGCAGATCCGGATCCATGGTTTCAACGTTCTGCCACGCCGGCGGAATAATCATTCGCACGCCACGGAACAGGTCGATGCCACCGGTGACCATCAGTTCGAGCATGTTGTCCATGCTGGAAGAGTCGGAACCGACACGGTTAACCAGCGGGCCGAGTTCTTCCAGATCCATCAGATCGTTAGTGAACTTGGTGCGACGGGCCTGCGCCCAGTTGCGGTTACCGGTGATGGTGTTGATCTCGCCGTTGTGGGCGAGGAAGCGGAATGGCTGAGCCAGCGGCCATTTCGGCAAGGTGTTGGTGGAGAAGCGCTGGTGGAACACGCAGATCGCGGTTTGCAGGCGCTCGTCACTCAGGTCTGGATAAAATGCGGCCAGATCGGCCGGCATCATCAGGCCTTTATAGATGATGGTCTTGTGCGAAAAGCTGCAGATGTAGTGGTCGGAGTCGACGGCGTTGGACACCGACGAACGACGACGCGCACTGAACAGCTTCACGGCCATGTCCTGATCGCTCAGGCCTTCGCCGCCGATGTACACCTGCTCGATTTGCGGCAGGCGCTCAAGGGCCAGGCGGCCGAGGACGCTGGTGTCGATGGGCACTTTGCGCCAGCCGATCAACTGCAGGCCTTCAGCGAGGATCTCGCGGTTCATGTTTTCGCGAGCGGCTTCGGCCTTGGCCGGATCCTGGTTGAAGAAGACCATGCCCACCGCATATTGCTTGGGCAGCTCGACGCTGAAGGTTTCCTGGGCAATGGCTCGCAGGAACGCGTCAGGCTTCTGAATCAGCAGACCGCAACCGTCACCGGTCTTGCCGTCGGCATTAATCCCACCGCGGTGGGTCATGCAGGTCAGGGCCTCGATGGCCGTTTGCAAAAGGGTATGACTGGGCTCGCCCTGCATATGGGCTATCAGGCCGAAACCGCAGTTATCCTTGAATTCATCTGGTTGGTACAGACCTGCTTTCATAGACACTTTCTCACCAGGCTGCCTCTTGTCGAGGCAAATTTCTTTTCAATTCAACCACTTGCGATCCGCGCCGAACGTACGCCGGCTTAGCGGGGGCAAAAGGGTGGTCATTGTACACAGCGACACAGAGGCTCACAAATTTGACGACGAAATGTCGCAAATTCATGTCGCATTTGTGAAAGGTTTAAAGCGATCTGCTGTGCTAGTCAAAACTTTTTTAATTTTGACCGCAACGACTCAAAGACTACTGTGACGCAGACACCACAAGGCACGCGACCTGGAAGGAAGCGCGCACTCGTAGAAATTTTGAGGTGCTTGGAGAGGCGGCCTGGGTAAGGCCGCCGAATCTTCAGCGAGTTGTTGCCAGTTCTTGTTGGACGCTGGCGACAGTGCGAGGCCAAGGTTTACCAGCCTGAACCTTCGCTGGCAAGGCCTTGATGGCAGAAACGGCCGCGTCACGATTGGCGAAGTTGCCATAAGTGATCACGTAAAGCGGCTTGCCGTTGAGGACTTTCTTGAAATAACGGTACTCGCCGCCCTGCTCCTTGACGAAGTTTTGCGCGGCAGTTTCCGAGCTGGTGCCGAGGATCTGCACCACGTAGTTACCGGTCGGCTGACCGGCGTACCAGCTGCCACCGGCGGCTTTGGCCACGGTGACCGGCTTCTCGGCAGGCTTGGCTGCAGCGGCTGGCTTGGCCGGCGCTGGAGCCGGTTTCGCTGCAGGCGCTGCCGGAGCAGGCTTGGCGGTAGCAATTTGGGTTGGCGCTGGCGTCGGCTTCGCGGCCGGGGCTGGAGCCGGTGTTGGCGCAGGGCCAGCCGGAACGCCTGCCGGAGGTGCGGAAGTGGTGACGGTCGGCGGTGTGGCGCTGGAACCTTCGACCGGCACGCCGTCGTCGCCTTCGGTGATGCCACCGGCGGCTTCAGCCAACGGGCCACGCATGACCGGTTGCGAGTTGCCGACCAGCGGCAGCGGCATCGGTTGGGTGTTGCCAGCGAATTCGACGGAAGGATTAGCCCCGTTCGCCCCGCCCTGACCCAAAGGCAACTGCGCCTGTTCATTGGCAGGAGCGCCGGTGGTAGGTGTCTTGTTGCGACCCGGCATCAGCCAGGCGGCGGCGACCGCAACCACAACGACGGCAGAAATCGCCAATACGTGTTTCTTCGGCATGTTGAACCCCATACTTGGACGCTTGACCGCAGAGCGGCTGGCAATCATGACTTCGATCAGTGCATCGCGAGCGACCTGGTTGATGTTGCCTGGCCAACCCTCGGCGCTTTCGTGAATATCAGAGATCTGATCCGCGGTGAAAAGTTCGACACCACGGCCTGCACCTTCGAGCCGTTGGTCGAGATACTCGCGGGTCTCTTCTTCGGTGTACGGCTGCAGTTCGATGACGTGGAAACGCTCTTCCTCAAGGTGCAACGCCTCGAGTTGCGCGATCAGCGACGACTCACCAAACAGGAATACGTGCGGGCGACCTTCCGGTGCGCCGGCCCCCAGCGCCATCAGCGCTTCGAGGGCGGATTCGTCGAGCTGCTCGGCGTCATCCACCAGCAGATAGACTTCCTGACCCGTCAGCGCGAGTTGCACCACCTGATCCAGAATCGCGCCAACTTCGGCCTGAGCGACGTTCAGCGCCTGGGCAACCTGACGCAGCACACCGGCCGCATCACCGGCGCCACGGGCGGAAACCACCACGCTCTGTACCGATTGCTTATTGGTGCTGGCGACCAGTGCCTGACGTAGCAAGGTCTTGCCGCTGCCTTGCGGGCCAGTGACGACCAGCAACAACTGACTGTAACGCGCCAGATGATGCAACTGACCCAACACTGGTTTGCGCTGGGCCGGGAAGAATTTAAAACCCGGCACTCGTGGCGCGAAGGGGTCGTGGCTTAACTGGAAATGGCCGAGGAACGCCTCGTCGGCATGCAAACTAGTCATTGGAATCTTTTCAACCTTTAAGCTGAGCCAGGGCGCGGTAATCCGCTCCCAGCGTGGCCTGTAGAACCTCTTTCGGATAATCGGCGGTCACTACCGCTTCGCCCATCCGGCGCAGCAGCACCAGGCGCAGACGACCGTCGATCACTTTTTTGTCGATTGCCATGTGTTCAAGAAAATCGGCTTCGGTCATTTCTGTCGGCGGCACCACCGGCAGACCGGCGCGCTGGAACAGACGAATGCCGCGATCACGTTCCGCTTCGCTGATCCAGCCCAGACGCGCGGACATTTCCAGCGCCATCACCGTGCCAGCTGCGACGGCCTCACCATGCAACCAGACACCATAGCCCATGTGGGTCTCGATGGCGTGACCGAAGGTGTGGCCGAGATTGAGGGTGGCGCGCACGCCGGTTTCTTTCTCATCGGCGCCGACCACCGCAGCCTTGGCCGCGCAGGAACGCTCGATGGCGTAAGTCAGGGCTTTTTGATCCAGCGCACGCAGGGCGTCGACGTTGTCTTCGAGCCAGCCGAGGAACGGTTCGTCGCAGATCAGACCGTACTTGATGACCTCTGCCAGACCGGCGGACAGTTCACGCTCGGGCAGGGTTTTCAGCGAGGCGGTATCGATCAGCACCACGTTCGGCTGATAGAACGCGCCGACCATGTTCTTGCCCAGCGGATGGTTGATACCGGTTTTGCCGCCCACCGACGAATCGACCTGGGACAGCAACGTCGTCGGGATCTGAATGAAGTCGACGCCGCGCTGATAGCAGGCGGCGGCGAAACCGGCCATGTCGCCGATCACACCGCCGCCGAGGGCGATCACGGTGGTGCGGCGGTCATGACGCGCGGTCAGCAGACCGTCGAAGATCAGTTGCAGGGTTTCCCAGTTCTTGAAGGCTTCGCCGTCCGGCAGCACCACGGAGATCACCGAGAACTGCGCGAGGCTGCGGGTCAGACGTTCGAGATAGAGCGGCGCAACGGTCTCGTTGGAGATGATTGCCACCTGCCGCCCATGGATATGCGGCGCCAGCAACTCGGGCTGATCCAACAAACCTTCGCCAATATGAATCGGGTAGCTGCGCTCGCCTAGATCGACCTTGAGTGTCTGCATGTGTCCCCACAGTGAAGATGGAAGCAGGCATCCTGCCCTGAATTATTGGTTATCTGCGGCCTATAGCGGGTATGACGCCGCTCGCCCGCCAGCCGCCACAACCGCGACGGGTTGTGACAGGACGCCGAGGATAGCGCATTTCGAGCGATGCTTTAACGGGGAGGAAGCTGCGCCAGACGTTCGAGAATGTCGAGCACTACCATGCGCGGCGGCCGTTCGTCGGTTTCCACCACCAGATCGGCGATTTCCCGATACAGCGGATCACGGATCGCCAGCAAATCACGCAGGGTTTTCTCGGGATTGGCGGTGCGCAGCAACGGCCGATTGCGATCGCGCGAGGTGCGGCCGACCTGCTGTTCGACGGAGGCGTGCAAATAGACCACCCGCCCGCCCTCATGCAGAGCCTTGCGATTGGCATCACGCATCACCGCGCCGCCGCCGGTCGCCAGCACCACGCCATCGAACTCGCACAGCTCGGCGATCATCGCCTGCTCACGGTCTCGAAAGCCGGGCTCGCCTTCCTTATCGAAGATCCACGGGATATTGGCGCCCGTGCGCAGTTCAATTTCCTTGTCGGAATCTTTGAACGGCAGGCGCAGCTCTTTGGCCAGCAACCGGCCGATGGTGCTTTTACCAGCGCCCATCGGTCCTACAAGAATCAAATTTCGCACAGAATCAACGACTCACAGCAATCGCCTGGTTATTCATGATACGCGGAGTGAGAAATACCAGCAGCTCGGATTTTTTCTCCGAAACCACATCACGCCGGAAAAGGCGGCCAAGATACGGCACATCGCCAAGAAATGGCACCTTATCTACGACCTTGCTTTGAGTATTTGAGAAAACACCACCAATCACGATGGTTTCGCCGTCATTGACCAGCACCTTGGCGTTGACCTCGTTTTTCTTGATCGGCGGCACATCCTGCACTTTGTTCAGGTAATCCGGCTCATCCTTGGTGACCTTGACCTCCATGATGATGCGGTTATCGGGGGTGATCTGCGGCGTCACTTCCAGCGACAAAGACGCCTCTTTGAACGACACCGAAGTCGCGCCGCTGGAGCTGGCTTCCTGATACGGAATCTCGGTGCCCTTGAGGATCTTCGCGGTTTCCTTGTCGGAAGTAACAACCTTCGGTTGCGAAACGATTTCACCGTTGCCGGTCTTTTCCATCGCCGTCAGTTCGAGATCGAGCAAGACGTTGTCAGTAATAAAGGCGATGCCGATCCCCGAGGTATTGCCGACCGTGCCCATATCGACGAACGGCGAGTTGGTGCTGGTGCTGCCCGGCGTGCCGATGGTGGTCGATGAACCGTTAACCCCGGAGGCGTTCCAGTTGCCCTTGTTCTGGATTGAACCGCCCCAGCGCACGCCGAGGCTTTTGTCGTAATCGACGTTGGCCTCAACGATTCGCGCCTCGATCATCACCTGACGCACCGGAATATCCAGTTGCGCCACGATCCGTCGCAGCTCGTCGAGGCGATCCTGGGTCTGGTAGGCAATGATGTTGTTGGTGCGCTCATCGACGGTGATCGAACCACGCTCGTCGATTTTCGCCTCGGCGCTGGTCACCGACTGGAACAGCTTGGCGATGTCTGCTGCCTTGGCGTAATTCACTTGCAGCAACTCACGACGCAGCGGCGCCAGTTCGGCGATCTGCTTTTGCGACTCCAGTTCCTGGCGTTCACGGGCGGCGATTTCATCGGCGGGCGCGACCAGCAGCACGTTGCCGATTTTGCGTTTATCCAGCCCTTTGGTTTTCAGCACCAGATCCAATGCCTGATCCCAAGGCACGTTTTGCAGGCGCAAGGTAATGCCGCCCTGCACTGTGTCACTGGCGACCAGATTGAGGTTGGTGAAATCGGCGATCAGTTGCAGCACCGAGCGCACATCGATGTCCTGGAAATTCAGCGAGAGCTTTTCACCGACGTAAGCCTGGCGATCAGCGTTGCGCTTTTGCAGATCGTCGACGGTCATCGGCCGAACGCTGACGGTCAGTTTGTTGTCGGTCTGGAAAGTTGAATAGTCGTAAGTGCCGCCGGGCTCGACGGTGATGATCGCGCGATCGCCGCTGACGCTGGAATTGACGAACTGCACCGGGGTGGCGAAATCCTTGACGTCGAGGCGTACGCGCAGCTTTTCCGGCAATTGCGTGCGGGCGAAGCTGAGGATGATTTTGCCGTCATGCTCCTGAATATCCGGGGCGATGGTCGGGTCGGACAAATCAATCACCACATTGCCTTCGCCCGCTGTGCCGCGTTGAAAGTCGACGCCGCGAATGACTTTGGTTTTTGCGACATAAGGTTTTATCGGTACCGCAACAGGCGTAATGCGCGGCGCGGCAACGGGACGCGGTGCTGCGGCCGGAGCACCTTGCCCCACCACCACGAACAAATTATTGCCCTCGACCCGCGTGTCATACGGCGCCAGTTGCGTCAGGCTGACGATCAGTCGCGTGCGATCCTTGGCCTCAACCACCGTCGCCGTGCGCGCATTACCGCTGCCTAGATCGAGATTCTTGCTGGCCAACTGGCTGGCAACCCCGGGCAAGTCCAGAGCAATCCGCGCCGGCGATTCAGTGGTATAGCCCTTGGGCTGCGGTGGCGGGCCGTCGAACGACAGCTTCAGCTCGACGCGGTCACCCGGCAAGGCCGCCACGTCCAGCGTCTTCAGATTGGCCGCAATAACCATCGGCGACAACAACGCTATCCATAGCGAAAAACCGAGGGTGGAGAAAATCCTGTTCATTGTTCGACTTCCACTATGAGTGCTCTTTCAAAGGAATGGTGCGCGGACGTTCCAGCCAGGCCCCTTCGCCGTCGGGAACGATCTCGACCACATCGACCTGGGTCGCGCTGATCGAGACGATGCGTCCGTCATTGCGCCCCAGGTAGTCGCCGACCTTCATCCGGTGCACGCCGCCGGCTCCGCGCAACAGCGCAAAAGAGCCGCCGGCATTGGAGATGGTGCCGACCATTTCAAACTGCTCGATGTTGAAACCTTCGAGGTATTGCTTGACCCGATTGGGGTCGGGTTTGACGTTGCGCGAACCCTGTTTTTGCCCGGCCAGATCGATGCGCACCTGACGCGAGAACGGGCTGCGCAGGTTGGCGGCGCTGTAAGTGAATGTGGGGTAAGACCGGAATGTCGGGGTTGGTTCAATTTTCCCCGGCGGGCGCAGCCGCACTTCATTCATGTAGGCATCAAGGTCGCTGAAGTCATTGCCGCCACCACAACCATTGAGCGCGAGCAGGGCTATCGACAGGGCCAAATAGCGTGGCGGGCTCATTTTTGCAGCCCCTTGTCGTTATAGCGGTACGTCTTGGCGAGGATGTTCATGCGCAGCTTCGTCCCGCCTTCCGGATTGGCTGGCGCCAGTTCGAAATCATGCAGGGTGACGATGCGCGGCAACCCGGCGACGCCGCTGACGAAAGTCGCGAGATCGTGATAGGCGCCAGTTACGGTGATCTGGATCGGCAACTCGATGTAGAACTGCTGGGTAACCTCCGGCAGCAATTTGATCTCTTCGAATTCCAGACCGCTGCCCAGACCGGTGCGGGTGATGTCTTCGAGCAGGCCCGGCACTTCGGTGTCGCTGGGCAGCTGCCGCAACAGCACACCGAAGGAGTTTTCCATCTCCTTCATCTGTTGGGTGTACAGCTCGAGATTGGCCGAGACATGCGCCTTGCTGGCGAACTGCTCCTTGAGCGTGGCTTCCTCTTCGCGCTTGAGTTCGAGTTGGTCTTGCATGTCGCTGATGAAAAAGTTGTAGCCCAGCGCGAGCACCAGAATCATCAGCAATGCGCCGGCCATGGCTTTTACCGCCGCTGGCCACGAGCCGATGTTGCTGGTGTCGAGATCGTTGAAGTCGATGCTGCGCAGGCTCTCCAGCCATTCGGACGGCTTCATGGCTCGTCCTCCGCCGTCTTCGGCTGCGTCTGACGAACGGTCAGCTGGAAGACGTTGGCCTGTTCCACCTGATCGGCGGAGGTGGCTTTGACTTCATTGAGGCTCGGCGCATCGAACCAGTCGGAGGCGTCAAGATTGCGCATCAACTCGGAGACACGGTTGTTCGACTCCGCCGCGCCACTGATGGACAGGGTTTTGCCGAGCATTTTCACTTGGGTGAAATACACGCCGTCGGGCAGCGTCCGCGCCAGTTGATCGAAGATCCGCCCGCTGACCTGCCGGTTGCCCTGCAAGTCTTGGATGATGCGCATGCGTTCGACCAGTTGCTGGCGATGGGCCTTGAGCTCACTGATCTGTTTGATCCGTTCGTCGACCACGGCAATTTGTTTGCCGATGTAATCGTTGCGCGCCACTTGTCGATCGATCGCCGCGCTGATCACCTGATCGGCGATGAACACCGCGCCCACCGAACCGACGATGACGCCGGTCAGCGCCAGCAGGAAGCGTTTGCGCCGCTCTTCACGGCGCTCCTCGCGCCACGGTAAAAGGTTGATCCGCGCCATCAGTCAAAACTCCTGAGCGCGAGCCCGCAGGCAATCATCAGGGCCGGCGCATCACTCGCCAGAGCGCCAGCGTTGACCTTGCTGCTCAGGGACATATCGGAAAACGGATTGGCCACTTGCGTCGGCGTATTCAAGCGCTGTTCGATGAGGCGATCGAGCCCCGGCACCGACGCCGTGCCGCCGGCCAGCAGAATGTGATCGACGGCGTTGTACTGCCCGGAGGCGAAGAAAAACTGCAGCGAGCGCGAAACTTGCTGCACCAGCGCTTCGCGAAACGGTTGCAGGACTTCGCTGACGTAATCGTCGGGCAAGCCGCCCTGCTTCTTCGCCAGCCCCGCCTGTTCGACGGTCAGGCCGTAACGGCGCTGGATTTCCTCAGTCAGCTGACGCCCGCCGAACAGTTGCTCGCGGGTATAAATGATTTTGCCGTTGTGCAAAACGCTGAGGGTGGTCATGGTCGCGCCGATGTCGACCACTGCCACGGTGAGGCGCTCTTGCGAGGCGGCGAGTTGCGTGGAGAGCAGGCCAAACGAGCGCTCCAGCGCATAGGCCTCGACGTCCACCACCCGCGCAGTGAGCCCGGCGAGGGCCAGCGCTGCTTCACGGACTTCGACGTTTTCCTTGCGACAGGCGGCCAGCAGTACATTGACCCGTTCCGGGTTGCGCGGCGATACGCCCTGGACTTCGAAATCGATGGCGACTTCATCCAAGGGATAGGGAATGTATTGGTCGGCTTCGATTTTGAGCTGGTTTTCCAGTTCGTCGTCGGAAAGTCCGGCGTCCATTTCGATGACTTTGGTGATCACCGCTGATCCGGCCACCGCCACCGCCACGCTCTTGAGCCCGGTGCGCGCCTTGACCAGCACCCGGCTGAGGGCTTGGCCCACGCCTTCGAGTTCGGCGATGTTTTTTTCGACCACGGCATTCGCCGGCAACGGCTCTACCGCATACGCCTCGACCCGGTAGCGATCGCCCTGACGGCTCAGCTCCAGCAGTTTTACCGAGGTGGAGCTGATGTCGATCCCCAGTAACGTATTGGTCTTTTTATTGAAGAGTCCTAGCACTACCAATTCCCTATGACTTTCCGTGAGTTACGGACTCTGTAATACGCATTGCGTTCCCTGACCCCACCTTGACAGACGCGCCAATGACGCCTCCGACGGAAAAGTGCTTATAATGCCCAGCGATTTTTTCCGCTTTTTACTGCCTGCGCGGGCGTTCTGTGTGTAGCCGGAACCCCGTCGCCAAATTCATTCTTTGCCCTGGATGTCCAAACGCCTTGATTCGTCTGCTGAAATTTTTCGGTTGGTCCATCGTCGCCGTTTTCTGCGGACTGCTTTTAGGTCTCAGCGGCGCCTATCTTTACCTTAGTCCGGGTTTGCCTTCTGTGGAGGCCCTGAGAAGCATTCAGTTGCAGATTCCATTGCGGGTCTACAGCAGCGACAACAAGTTGATCGCAGAATTTGGCGAAATGCGCCGGACTCCGATCCGTTTCGCCGACATTCCCCCCAATTTCATTAATGCGTTACTAAGTGCTGAAGACGACAATTTCGCCAATCACTATGGCGTCGATCCGAGCAGCCTGATGCGCGCCGCGACGCAATTGGTCAAAAGCGGCCACATTCAGTCCGGCGGCAGCACCATCACCATGCAGGTGGCGAAGAACTTCTTCCTGACCAGCGAACGCAGCTTCTCGCGCAAAACCACTGAAATCCTCCTGGCCCTGCAGATCGAGCGACAGCTGACCAAGGACGAAATCCTTGAGCTGTACGTGAACAAGATCTATCTGGGTAACCGCGCCTACGGCATCGAGGCGGCGGCGCAGGTGTATTACGGCAAGTCGATCCGCGACATCAGCCTGGCGCAGATGGCGATGATCGCCGGCCTGCCGAAAGCCCCGTCGCGCTTCAATCCGCTGGCCAACCCGACGCGCAGTAAAGAACGCCGCGACTGGATCCTCGGGCGCATGTACAAGCTCGGCAAGATCACCGAAGCGGATTACACCGCTGCGATCAACGAGCCGCTGAACGCCAGTTATCACGTGCCGACCCCGGAAGTGAACGCACCGTACATCGCCGAAATGGCCCGTGCCGAAATGGTCGGCCGTTATGGCAGCGACGCCTATACCGAAGGTTTCCGCGTCACCACCACGGTACCGAGCAATCTGCAGGAAATGGCCAACACCGCGCTGCACGAAGGCTTGATGACCTACGACCAGCGTCACGGCTACCGTGGCCCCGAGTCGCGCCTGCCGGGCAAAACCCGCGAAGCCTGGGCCAGCGAGCTGACCAAACAACGCACCATCAGCAGCCTCGAACCGGCGATCGTCACGCAAGTCGACAAGAACGGCCTGCAAGTGCTGACCCGCACCGGTGAAGAACACGTGGCCTGGGACACCATGAAATGGGCGCGGCCGTTCCTCAATACCAACAGCATGGGCCCGAATCCGCGTCAGCCGTCGGATGTTGCGCAGGTTGGCGATCTGGTTCGTGTGCAGCGTCAGAAAGACAATTCGCTGAAATTCAGCCAGATCCCGCAGGCGCAAGGCGCGCTGGTCTCGCTGGATCCGCAGAACGGCGCAATCCGCTCGCTGGTCGGTGGTTTCGCTTTCGAGCAGAGCAACTACAACCGCGCCATGCAGGCCAAGCGTCAGCCGGGTTCGAGCTTCAAGCCATTCGTTTATAGCGCCGCGCTGGACAGCGGCTACACCGCCGCGACGCTGGTCAACGACGCGCCGATCGTGTTTGTCGACGAGTACCTGGACAAGGTCTGGCGTCCGAAGAACGACACCAACACCTTCCTCGGCCCGATCCGCTTGCGTGAAGGTTTGTACAAATCGCGCAACCTGGTGTCGATCCGTTTGCTGCAAGCGATGGGCGTGAGCAAGACCATCGATTACATCACGCGCTTCGGCTTCAACAAGCAGGATCTGCCGCCGAACCTTTCACTGGCACTGGGTACTGCGACGCTGACGCCAATGGAGATCGCGACCGGCTGGAGCACGTTCGCCAACGGTGGCTACAAGATCACGCCTTATGTGATCGACAAGATCGAAAGCCGTAACGGCGACACGCTGTTCGTCGCCAACCCGCCGACCGTCCCGCAGGGCGCTGCAGCAACGGACGGCATTGCCGCGCCGCACACTGACGCGATCACGGTCAACGCTACGCCGGGTGAAGCACCGGGCACTGCGGCGGCACCGCAAACGCCTGCCGTCGCCGAGCGCATCGTTGATGGCCGCACCACGTACATCCTCAACAGCATGTTGCAGGACGTAATCAAGCTCGGCACCGGCCGTCGCGCGCTGGCCATGGGTCGCAGCGACATCGCCGGCAAAACCGGTACCACCAACGAATCGAAGGATGCCTGGTTCTCCGGGTACAACGCCGATTACGTGACCACGGTCTGGACGGGCTTCGACCAGCCGGAAAGCCTTGGTCGTCGCGAGTTCGGTGGCACGGTGGCACTGCCAATCTGGATGAATTACATGTCGGCGGCGCTGAAGGACAAGCCACCGCACGTGCAGCCTGAGCCGGAAGGCTTGCTGAGCTTGCGCGTGGATCCGGTGAGTGGCCGTGCGGCGACGCCGAGCACGCCGGGGGCGTACTTCGAGCTGTTCAAGGCTGAGGATACCCCGCCATCGGTGAATGAGCTGGGTAACGGCGCTGTGCCAGGCAGCCCGTTGCCGGCGGATGAACAGGCGCCGATCGACTTGTTCTGATCCAGCGGCACTGAAAAGCCCCGCCTTCGGTTGAAGTGCGGGGCTTTTTATTGCCTGAAGATCAAGAGCCCCTCACCCTAGCCCTCTCCCGGAGGGAGAGGGGACTGACCGTGGAAAATTCACGAGATACACCGACCTGAAAGTGCATCAGCGCCTATGGATTCAACACAACACTTTCATGTCGGCGTCACTCCCCAGCATCCCCCAATCGGTCCCCTCTCCCTCCGGGAGAGGGCTAGGGTGAGGGAGCCCTTGATCTCCAGACAATAAAAAAGCCCCGACTCTCACGAGCCAGGGCTTTCGGTTGAGGCGTTACAACGGCTTAGCCGTTGAACACGTCATCCACGCTTTTCAGCGGGTAGTTCTTCGGATACGGCAGGGTTGCCACACCAGTCTCGATAGCAGCCTTGGCCACAGCGTCGGAGATCAGGGTGATCAGGCGCTTGTCCATTGGCTTCGGAATGATGTACTCACGACCGAATTCCAGCGGAGCACCGCCGTAGGCATCGCACACGTCCTGTGGCACTGGCAGTTTGGCCAGTTCACGCAGGGCGTTGGCGGCAGCCACTTTCATTTCTTCGTTGATGCGCTTGGCGCGAACGTCCAGGGCACCACGGAAGATGAACGGGAAGCCCAGTACGTTGTTGACCTGGTTCGGGTAGTCCGAACGGCCGGTGGCCATGATCACGTCGTTACGGGTGGCGTGTGCCAGTTCCGGGGAGATTTCCGGATCCGGGTTCGAGCACGCGAACACGATCGGGTTGGCCGCCATCGACAGCAGGCCTTCAGGGCTCAGCAGGTTCGGGCCGGACAGGCCAACGAACACGTCAGCGCCTTGCAGAGCGTCAGCCAGGCTGCGCTTCTCGGTGGCGTGAGCGAATACCGCTTTGTACTGGTTCAGGTCGTCACGGCCGGAGTGGATCACGCCGGTACGGTCAACCATGAAGATGTTTTCGATGCGAGCGCCCATGCTCACCAGCAACTTCATGCAGGAGATGGCGGCAGCGCCGGCGCCCAGGCAAACGATCTTGGCGTCTGGCAGGGTTTTGCCTGCGATTTCCAGGGCGTTGATCATGCCGGCAGCGGTCACGATCGCGGTGCCGTGCTGGTCATCGTGGAATACCGGAATGTCGCACTGCTCGATCAGAGCACGTTCGATCTCAAAGCACTCTGGTGCCTTGATGTCTTCCAGGTTGATGCCACCGAAAGTGATGGAGATGCGTTTTACGGTGTCGATGAAGGCTTGCGGGCTTTCGGAGTCGACTTCGATGTCGAATACGTCGATGCCGGCGAAGCGCTTGAACAGCACGCCTTTACCTTCCATCACTGGCTTGGACGCCAACGGGCCGAGGTTACCCAGGCCGAGAATCGCGGTGCCATCGGAAATGACTGCAACCAGGTTGCCCTTGCCGGTGTATTTGTAGGCCAGTTCAGGATCGCGAGCGATCTCACGCACTGGTTCAGCTACGCCGGGGCTATAAGCCAGCGACAAGTCGCGAGCGGTAGCAGTGGCCTTGGTGAGCTCGACACTCAGCTTCCCTGGACGAGGATTGGCATGATATTCGAGAGCGGCAGTTTTCAGATCAGACATTTTGGCATTCCGCTTTTTACTGTTGGACAGACTGGTCAGCGAGGATACGCGCCTCGCAAAGTCCCCACAAGACTGAGCGGTCACCCCTGTCAAGCGCCCTGCCCTACGACTTTGGGCCAAGAGCCACGGCGCACAAGGGCTGGACTGTTCACAATCGACAGAAAAAATGTCTACAATTTTATTTCAGCGAGTGCTTTGCAACATCGACGAATCTGTCAGCGGAAGTAGCCAGTGTGGCTGACCTTGATTCAAGCCGCCGCGCCGTGATCGATCGACAATCCAGCCGCGCACCTCGATCTGCTTGCCCTTCAACGCCTGCAACCGGGCATTGTCGAATTGTCCGACCAGATTGGGTGCAACGCGCAATACAAGCGCACCCTGCAACTCGATCCAGGTTCCGCCACGATTGCGCTGAACCTTGCTCACACGGCCACTGACCACGGCGAAACCGGAACGCTGGATCCGCGCCGCTTTCAGCACCGGCGACTGCCGCCAGACGCCACGGCTTGCCTTTCGCGCACTGCGCTCGGCGGCTTGCTGACACGTAACCAAATCGATATTCGGCGCGACCGCGACCTGAAAGCCGAGGCCATCGGCGAGCATCTGCGCTTCAAGATTGGCGCCGCTGGCGCTGTAGAGGTGCGCGAGCGTGCGGCCGTAGTGATCTTTCGTCTGCTTGCCGAGGCGCAAACCGAGCTGTCCATTGCTGTCGGCCACTAATGATTCCAGACGTTTGCGCGCCGCCACCGCGAACGGCTCGTCACTGCGGCCCTGCTTGCCCAGCTCAGGTGTGTTGAGGCCGATCATCCGCACACTGCGCCCGTCGCTTAACCGAACGGTGTCGCCATCGACCACGCGTTGCACCGTGACGCGGGTCAGCCCTTCGGGCGTGGGGCAGAAAGCTTGCGCGGCGGACAGCCAAATCGCAGACACAAAAAAGGCGCCCACAAGGGACGCCTTTTTCAGCAATGAGGAAAAGCCCATCGGGCCTTTCAACTTTACTCTGCAGCAGCAGGCTTCTTGCCGAAAGCACCGAAACGGTCTGCGAAGCGCTGAACGCGGCCGCCAGTGTCCAGAGTCTTTTGCTTACCGGTGTAGAACGGGTGGCATTCGTTGCAAACGTCGATCGCCAGAGGCTTGGCCAGGTTCGAACGAGTTTCGAACTTGTTGCCACAGCTGCAGGTAACTGCGGTGACTTCGTATGTTGGATGAATATCAGCTTTCATGATGTCTTCCTCAGGCTGCGTGCCGCCATCCAACACTATTGTTGAATACCGCACGTAATTAGGCCGCGGATTCTACCAGACCTTTTAAATCACGCAAGCTGTCACCGAGACCGACCGTCTGCTAGGCTCCCGACCTTGAACGCATTCCCCTGTGGGAGCGGGCTTGCTCGCGAATGCGTTGTGCCAGTCAATGATTTAGCGCCTGACACGCCGCATTCGCGAGCAAGCCCGCTCCCACAATTGATCTGCGCTCAGCCTTCTTTTTGTGTTGATAGAGATCCCCCCGCGTGCCCGACGCCATTCTGCGCCTCGCTTTGCCTTCGCCCCTGCGCCGCCTGTTCGATTATCGAGCGCCGGCCGGCGTGCTGCGCGAGCAATTGCAGCCGGGCATGCGTTTGCGCGTACCGTTTGGCCGGCGCGAGATGATCGGCATTCTGGTCGAGGTCACTGACACCAGCGAAGTGCCGGTGGAGAAACTCAAACCGGCGCTGGCCCTGCTCGACACGACGCCGCCGCTACCGCCAGCGCTGTTCAAGCTGTGCCTGTGGACGTCGCAGTATTATCAGCACAGCCTCGGCGACACCTTGAGCTGGGCGCTGCCGGTGCTGTTGCGTCAGGGCGAACTGGCCGAGGCGCGTCAGGAACGTTTCTGGTCAGCCGCCCCCGGTGCCAGCCTTGATGATCCGCGTATCGCCCGCGCGCCGCGTCAGCGTGAAGCGCTCGCCACATTGGCCCAGCACCCGCACGGCGTCGCGCATCAGTTGCTGAGCAAACTGATGCTGAGCAAAGACAGCCTCGACCTGCTGCTGGCCAAAGGTCTGGTGCAAGTCGAGATCCGCCGCCATGCACCGGGCTTGCGCCATGAACATTGGCTGGCGCAACCGGAGCTGCCGCTGAACAGCGAGCAACGCGCCGCGTACGAAGCGATTCGCGCCGGTTTCGACAGTTATCACGCCTTCCTGCTGGCCGGCGTCACCGGCAGCGGCAAGACCGAAGTCTATTTACAGTTGATCCGCGAAACCCTCGAAGCCGGCAAGCAGGCACTGGTGCTGATCCCGGAGATCAACCTCGGCCCGCAGACCCTGGCGCGCTTCGAGCAACGCTTCAACGCGCGCATCGCCCTGTTGCACTCGGCGGTCAATGATCGCGAGCGCCTCGAAGCCTGGCTCGCCGCCCGTGATGGCGAGGCCGACATTATTATCGGCACCCGTTCGGCGCTGTTCACGCCAATGAAAAATCCCGGCCTGATCATCATCGACGAGGAGCACGACGGTTCTTATAAACAGCAGGAAGGTTTGCGCTACCACGCCCGCGATCTGGCGCTGGTGCGTGCGCGGCAGGAAAACATCCCGATCGTGCTCGGCTCCGCCACGCCTTCGCTGGAAAGTCTGCACAACGCCTACACCGGACGTTACGGCCTCCTACGCCTGAATGAGCGTGCCGGTGGCGCCAAGCAGCCACGCTTCCTACGCCTGGATGTAAAAAGCCGTCCACTCGACAGCGGGATTTCCGGGCCGATGCAACAAGCCATCGGCCAGACCCTCGCCAACGGCCAGCAGGTGCTGGTGTTCCTCAACCGTCGCGGTTTCGCGCCGACGCTGCTGTGCCACGATTGCGGCTGGATGTCCGAGTGTTCGCGTTGCGATGCGCGGATGACCGTGCATCAGCGTTATGGCGAGTTGCGCTGCCACCATTGCGGCTACGTCGAGCGCACGCCGCGCCAGTGCCCGAAGTGCAACAAGGTCGATTTGCGTCCGGTGGGCGCCGGCACCGAGCGCGCCGAGGAACGGCTGGCGATTCTGTTTCCCGACTATCCGGTGCTGCGCGTCGACCGCGACAGCACCTCGCGCAAGGACGCGATGAATCAGCTGTTCGCGACGATTCAGAAGGGCCAGCCGTGCATTTTGGTCGGCACGCAGATGCTCGCCAAGGGTCACCACTTTCCACGGGTGACGCTGGTGTCGATCCTCGATGCCGACGGCGGGCTGTTCTCCGGCGACTTCCGCGCCAGCGAGCGCATGGCGCAGTTGATTGTGCAGGTGGCCGGGCGCGCGGGCCGGGCAGAGGAGCCGGGCAAGGTGATTATTCAAACGCATCTGGCCGACCATCCTTTATTGGTGCAACTCACCGAGCAGGGTTACTTCGCCTTTGCCGAACAGGCTTTGAGCGAACGGCGTGCGGCCGGGCTGCCGCCGTTTGCGCATTTGGCACTGTTGCGCGCTGAGGCGCACAAGCCGGGGCAGGCGGAAGGGTTTCTCGATGAGGCGTGCAGCGAGGCGGAGCGCTTGCTGGCGGAGCAGAATCTGAGCGGGATTGAATTGCTCGGACCAGTGCCGGCGCCGATGGAGCGACGGGCCGGGCGTTATCGTGCGCAGCTTTTATTGCAGGCGTCGGCGCGGGCGCCATTGCACCGATTGTTGACCAGTTGGCTGTTGGCGCTGGAGCAGATGCCGAGCGGGCGGGCGGTGCGTTGGTCCTTGGATGTCGATCCCGTCGATTTGTATTGATCTGAGGATTGCCTTCGCGAGCAAGCCCGCTCCCACAAGGACGGCGCTGTACCTGTGGGAGCGGGCTTGCTCGCGAAGAGGCCCTAATTGTCACCACATATCCATAACCTGCCTGCTAAGGTTGGCAAGCCCGTCTTCGCAACGGATAATGCCCAGTTTTTCCACCCGCGCATCGATGCGCCGCCGCGCTTGCGGTCGAAAGAGAAGACCATGAAAGACACCATTCGCCAGCTGATCCAACAAGCCCTCACCCAACTCGTCAACGAAGGTGTGTTGCCTGAAGGCCTGTCGCCGGCGATTCAGGTGGAGAACGCCCGTGACAAAACCCACGGCGATTTCGCCAGCAACATCGCGATGATGCTGGCCAAGCCTGCGGGCATGAAGCCGCGCGATCTGGCGGAAAAAATCATCGCCGCGCTGCCGGCTGACGAAAACGTCACCAAAGCCGAAATCGCTGGCCCGGGCTTCATCAACTTCTTCCAGAACACTCAGGCTTTGGCCTCGCGTCTCGACGCTGCCTTGGCTGATGCCCATGTTGGCGTGCGCAAGGCCGGCCCGGCGCAGCGCACCGTGGTCGACCTGTCGGCACCGAATCTGGCCAAAGAGATGCACGTCGGCCACTTGCGTTCGACCATCATTGGCGACGGCGTGGCCCGCGTCCTCGAATTCCTCGGCGATGAAGTGATCCGTCAGAACCACGTCGGCGACTGGGGCACCCAGTTCGGCATGCTGATGGCGTATCTGCAGGAAAACCCGATCACCAGCGACGAGCTGTCGGATCTGGAAAACTTCTACCGCGCCGCCAAACAACGTTTCGATGAATCCGAAGAATTCGCCGACCGCGCCCGTGGTCTGGTGGTCAAGCTGCAGGCCGGCGATGCTGATTGCCTGGCGCTGTGGACGAAGTTCAAGGACATCTCGCTGTCGCACTGCCAGAAGATCTACGAACTGCTCAACGTCAAACTGACCATGGCAGACGTTATGGGCGAAAGCGCCTACAACGACGACCTGATCAACGTGGTCAACGACTTGAAAGCCGCTGGCATGCTGGTCGAGAGCAACGGCGCCCAGTGCGTGTTCCTCGACGAGTTCAAGAACGCCGACGGCGACCCGCTGCCGGTGATCATCGTCAAGGCCGACGGTGGCTACCTGTACGCCACCACTGACCTGGCGGCCGTGCGCTACCGCAGCGGCAAACTGAAAGCCGATCGCGCGCTGTACTTCGTCGATCAGCGTCAGGCCCTGCACTTCCAGCAAGTGTTCGCCGTGGCGCGCAAGGCCGGTTTTGTGACCCATCCGATGGAGATGGAACACATGGGCTTCGGCACCATGAACGGCGCCGATGGCCGTCCGTTCAAGACCCGCGACGGCGGCACCGTGAAGCTGATCGACCTGCTGACCGAAGCGCAGGAACGTGCCTACAACCTCGTGAAAGAAAAGAACCCGACGCTGGCCGAAGACGAACTGCGCAACATCGCCAAAGTCGTCGGCATCGGTGCGGTGAAATATGCCGACCTGTCGAAGCACCGCACCAGCGACTACAGCTTCAACTTCGATCTGATGCTGAATTTCGAAGGCAACACCGCGCCGTACCTGCTTTACGCTTACACCCGCGTCGCCGGTGTGTTCCGTAAACTGGGCAAGGACTTCAGCGAAGTCGACGGCCAGATCGTGCTGGAAGCGGCGCATGAACAAGAGCTGGCGGCGAAACTGGCGCAGTTCGGCGAAGTGCTGAACAACGTGTCTGACAAAGGCACGCCGCACATTCTCTGCACTTATCTGTATGACGTTGCCGGTCTGTTCTCCAGCTTCTACGAGAACTGCCCGATCCTCGCCGCCGAAACGCCGGCCCAGATGCAGAGCCGTCTGCGTCTGGCCGCGCTGACCGGTCGCACCCTCAAGCAAGGCCTGGAGCTGTTGGGTCTGGAAACTCTGGAGCGTATGTAAGTTGGCTGCCAAGAAAAAACCTGCACCCAAGCGTGGCGCCAGCCGTTACCAAGCTCCTGCGAAGCAACCGATTCCGGGTTGGCTGTGGATGGCCATCGGCCTGACGGTCGGCGCGTTCATCGTGTTTCTGATGAAACTGGAGCCGGGCAAGGGCAGCGACACGGTCAAGCGTGAGAAAGTCGAGCAAGCGCAACAGCAGAAAGCGTCGAAGATCGCCGAGGCCAACAAGACCCCGCCGAGCCCGACCCAGCCTGTGAAACCGAAGTACGACTTCTACACCCTGCTGCCGGAATCGGAAGTGATCGTGCCGCCCGACGCCGTGCCGGAGAAAACCCTGCCGACGCCACAAGTGCCGACCACTCCGGTGACCCCGGCGGAAGCGGCGAAAATCGACACTGCGCGTGCTCAGGCGGCGCTGGCCGGGATCACCCCGCCACCGGCACCACCGGTGAAAGCGGCGCCCGTGACCAAGTTCTTCCTCCAGGCCGGTTCGTTCCGCAAAGAGGCGGACGCGGACAAAGTGCGTGCGCAGATCATTCTGCTCGGCCAGGCGGTCGCGGTTGAATCGGGCACGGTGAAAGATGAAACCTGGTACCGCGTGCTGGTCGGCCCGTTCAGCAACCGCGAACAACTGACCACCGCACAGAAACAACTGGCGGGCAGCGGTTTTAGCAATCTGTTGTTACAACAACGCCAGAGCCGCTGACCCTCCGTAGAAAACCGCTCCCACAGGCGAGGCAAACCTCCTGTAGGAGCTGCCGAAGGCTGCGATCTTTTGATTTTGCTTTCAGATCAGGATCAAAAGATCGCAGCCTTCGGCAGCTCCTACAGTTGGTCACCGCTCGTCTCCTCTCCCGCGCTATGCTTGAAATCCTCTCCAGCACCCCCATATGAATGGGCATAAGGCACTTTCGCCCCGCTGTGTGGAGACTCTTCCCTTGACCACCATCGTTTCAGTCCGCCGTCACGGCAAAGTCGTCATGGGCGGCGACGGCCAGGTTTCTCTTGGCAACACCGTGATGAAAGGCAACGCGAAAAAAGTTCGTCGCCTGTACCACGGTCAGGTCATCGCCGGTTTTGCCGGTGCCACCGCCGACGCCTTTACCCTCTTCGAACGTTTCGAAGGCCAGCTTGAAAAACATCAGGGCCACCTGGTGCGCGCCGCGGTCGAACTCGCCAAAGAATGGCGCACCGACCGCTCCCTGAGCCGCCTCGAAGCGATGCTCGCGGTTGCCAACAAAGACGCTTCCCTGATCATCACCGGCAACGGTGACGTGGTCGAACCCGAAGACGGCCTGATCGCCATGGGTTCCGGCGGCGGCTACGCACAGGCTGCGGCCAGCGCCCTGCTGAAAAAGACCGACCTGTCGGCTCGCGAAATCGTCGAAACCGCCCTCGGTATCGCCGGCGACATCTGTGTATTCACCAACCACACTCAGACCATTGAGGAGCAGGATCTCGCTGAATAAGCCTGACGCGGCCCTGTGCCACGGCTTGTTTTTGCTTGAGGACCGTCAACTACTATGTCCATGACTCCCCGCGAAATCGTCCACGAACTTAACCGCCACATCATCGGCCAGGACGATGCCAAGCGCGCCGTCGCGATTGCCCTGCGCAACCGCTGGCGCCGCATGCAGCTGCCTGAAGAGCTGCGCGTTGAAGTGACCCCGAAGAACATCCTGATGATCGGCCCGACCGGTGTCGGTAAAACCGAGATCGCCCGTCGTCTGGCGAAACTCGCCAACGCGCCGTTCATCAAAGTCGAAGCGACCAAATTCACCGAAGTCGGCTACGTCGGCCGTGACGTCGAATCGATCATCCGTGATCTGGCCGACGCGGCGCTCAAGTTGCTCCGCGAGCAGGAAATGACCCGCGTTCGCCACCGCGCCGAAGACGCTGCCGAGGATCGTATCCTCGACGCGCTGCTGCCGCCGGCACGCATGGGCTTCAGCAATGAAGAAGCGCCAAGTTCCGATTCCAACACCCGTCAACTGTTCCGCAAGCGCCTGCGCGAAGGTCAGCTGGATGACAAGGAGATCGAAATCGAAGTCGCCGAAGTGGCCGGCGTCGATATCTCCGCGCCACCGGGCATGGAAGAAATGACCAACCAGTTGCAGTCGTTGTTCGCCAACATGGGCAAGGGCAAGAAGAAGTCCCGCAAGCTCAAGGTCAAAGAAGCGCTGAAGCTGGTGCGTGACGAAGAAGCCGGGCGTCTGGTCAACGAAGAAGAGCTGAAAGCCAAAGCGCTGGAAGCGGTTGAGCAGCACGGCATTGTGTTCATCGACGAAATCGACAAAGTCGCCAAGCGTGGCAATGTCGGCGGCGCCGACGTCTCCCGTGAAGGCGTGCAGCGCGACTTGCTGCCGCTGATCGAAGGCTGCACCGTCAACACCAAACTGGGCATGGTGAAAACCGACCACATCCTGTTCATCGCGTCCGGTGCGTTCCACCTGAGCAAGCCGAGCGATCTGGTGCCTGAGCTGCAAGGTCGTCTGCCGATCCGCGTTGAACTGAAAGCGCTGAGCCCATCGGACTTCGAACGCATCCTCAGCGAACCTCACGCTTCGCTCACCGAGCAATACTGCGCACTGCTGAAAACCGAAGGCCTGAACATCCAGTTCCAGCCGGAAGGCATCAAGCGCATCGCCGAGATCGCCTGGCAGGTCAACGAGAAAACCGAGAACATCGGTGCCCGTCGCCTGCACACCCTGCTTGAGCGTCTGCTCGAAGAGGTGTCGTTCAGCGCCGGCGACATGGCCAGCACCCACGATGAGAAGCCGATTCTGATCGACGCCGAATACGTCAACAGCCACCTCGGCGAATTGGCGGAGAACGAAGACCTGTCCCGTTATATCCTGTAGGTCACCTTCCCTGTAGGAGCTGCCGCAGGCTGCGATCTTTTGATTTTGATTTTTAACAAACAAGATCAACAGATCGCAGCCTTCGGCAGCTCCTACAGGGTGTTCCTCTAGTCGGATGACCTGCAATGACTATTATCCCCACCGACATCAAACTGCACAAAGCCTCGAAAACCCTGACGCTTAAATACGCGTCCGGCGAGGAATACACCCTGCCCGCCGAATTTCTGCGCGTGCATTCTCCCTCCGCCGAGGTCCAGGGCCACGGCAATCCGATTCTGCAATTCGGCAAGATTCACGTCGGTCTGAGCAAAGTAGAACCGGCCGGTCAGTACGCACTGAAACTGACCTTCGACGACGGTCACGACAGTGGTCTGTTCACCTGGGAATACCTCTACGAGCTGGGGCGACGATTTGACGCACTCTGGGCCGATTATCTCGCCGAGCTCAAAGCCGCCGGAAAAACCCGCGATCCCGACGAGTCGATCGTCAAGCTGATGCTCTAGTCCGAGCCTCGCGCTCTTTAGAGGGCATTTTCTAACTTCATCTGTTTGAATGCTCCGCTGTGAGGCCGAGGATCGGCCCGCTTGCGAAAAAAATTAAACTCGGGTAACCAATGGAGCTGGCAAGTTCCCTGCAGTGCACTACGACTGTAAAACAGCTATGCAGAATTAACGGTCACCCGAGCAGTAGTACCTGGCATTGGCTGTGGAACTGCACAGCAGAAAACCGGGTACTCGTCTCAGGACAATGGAGCGTCGTAGATGAGTAACAAGAATAACGATGACTTGAAGTACCAAGCCTCGGAAAACACCTTGGGGCTTAATCCTGTCGTTGGGCTACGTGGAAAGGATCTGCTCGCCTCTGCTCGTATGGTGCTGAAACAGGCCATCAAACAACCGATCCATAGCGTCAAGCACGTCACCCATTTCGGCCTTGAGCTGAAGAACGTGTTGTTCGGCAAATCCGAACTGCAACCGGCCGGCGATGACCGTCGCTTCGCCGATCCTGCGTGGAGCCAGAACCCGCTCTACAAACGTTATCTGCAAACCTATCTGGCGTGGCGCAAGGAACTCCACTCCTGGATTGATGACAGCAACCTCTCACCGAAAGACATCGCGCGCGGCCACTTCGTGATCAACCTGATGACCGAAGCCATGGCCCCGACCAACTCGGCGGCCAACCCCGCAGCGGTCAAACGTTTCTTCGAAACCGGTGGCAAGAGCCTGCTCGACGGCCTCTCGCATCTGGCCAAGGATCTGGTACACAACGGCGGCATGCCGAGCCAGGTCAACATGGGCGCATTCGAGGTCGGCAAGAGCCTCGGCGTCACCGAAGGCGCGGTGGTGTTTCGCAACGACGTGCTGGAGCTGATCCAGTACAAGCCGATCACCGAGCAAGTCCACGAGCGTCCATTGCTGGTGGTGCCGCCACAGATCAACAAGTTCTACGTTTTCGACCTCAGTCCGGACAAGAGTCTGGCGCGGTTCTGCCTGCGCAATAACGTGCAGACGTTTATCGTCAGCTGGCGCAACCCGACCAAGGCGCAGCGCGAGTGGGGCCTGTCGACGTACATCGATGCGCTGAAAGAAGCGGTCGACGTGGTCACCGCGATCACCGGCAGCAAAGACATCAACATGCTCGGCGCCTGCTCCGGCGGCATCACCTGCACCGCCCTGCTCGGCCACTACGCGGCGATCGGCGAGAAGAAGGTCAACTCCCTCACGCTACTGGTGAGCGTGCTCGACACGACGCTGGACAGCGACGTCGCCCTGTTTGTCGACGAGCAGACCCTGGAGACCGCCAAGCGTCATTCGTATCAGGCCGGCGTGCTCGAAGGCAAAGACATGGCCAAGGTCTTCGCCTGGATGCGCCCGAACGACCTGATCTGGAACTACTGGGTCAATAATTACCTGCTCGGCAACGAGCCGCCAGTGTTCGACATTCTGTTCTGGAACAACGACACCACCCGGTTGCCGGCGGCGTTCCACGGCGACCTGATCGAGATGTTCAAAAACAACCCACTGATCCGCCCGAATGCACTGGAAGTGTGCGGCACGCCGATCGACCTCAAGCAGGTCACCGCCGATATCTTCTCGCTGGCCGGCACCAACGACCACATCACACCGTGGAAGTCCTGCTACAAGTCGGCGCAGTTGTTCGGTGGCAAGGTGGAGTTCGTGCTGTCGAGCAGCGGGCACATCCAGAGCATCCTCAATCCGCCGGGCAACCCGAAATCGCGCTACATGACCGGCGAAGAAATGGCCGCGAATGCCGATGACTGGCAAGAGAACTCGACCAAGCATACCGATTCCTGGTGGCTGCACTGGCAGGCCTGGCAGGCCGAGCGCTCGGGCAACCTGAAAAAGGCCCCGCTGAAACTGGGCAACAAGGCACATCCGGCGGGCGAAGCTTCGCCGGGCACATACGTACACGAGCGGTAACTGACACCACCCCTCCCCTGTAGGAGCTGCCGCAGGCTGCGATCTTTTGATTTTTGATTTTTAAAAAACAAAGATCAAAAGATCGCAGCCTTCGGCAGCTCCTACATGGGGTGTGGTGAATTTAAATCCACAGGGCCTGACGCATGCCGCAACCGTTCATATTCCGTACCGTCGATCTGGATGGCCAGACCCTCCGCACGGCGGTACGCCCCGGCAAGCCTCACTTGACGCCCTTGCTGATTTTCAACGGCATCGGCGCCAACCTGGAGCTGGTGTTTCCGTTTGTCGCGGCGCTGGATCCGGATCTGGAAGTGATCGCTTTCGACGTCCCCGGTGTCGGTGGCTCCTCGACGCCTAATCGGCCGTACCGTTTTCCCGGTCTGGCCAAACTGACGGCGCGGATGCTCGATTACCTCGACTACGGCCAGGTCAACGTTATCGGCGTGTCGTGGGGCGGTGCGCTCGCGCAGCAGTTCGCCTACGACTATCCGGAACGCTGCAAGAAACTGGTGCTGGCGGCAACCGCTGCCGGTGCGGTGATGGTGCCGGGCAAACCGAAAGTGTTGTGGATGATGGCCAGCCCACGGCGCTACATTCAGCCCTCGCACGTGATCCGCATCGCACCGCTGATCTATGGCGGCTCGTTCCGTCGCGACCCGACCCTGGCCGCCAGCCACGCGGCGAAAGTGCGTTCGGCGGGCAAGCTCGGTTATTACTGGCAACTGTTCGCAGGCCTCGGCTGGACGAGCATTCACTGGCTGCACAAGATCCATCAGCCGACGCTGGTGCTGGCCGGCGACGACGATCCGCTGATCCCGCTGATCAACATGCGCATGCTCGCCTGGCGCATTCCCAACGCGCAGCTGCACATCATCGATGACGGCCACCTGTTCCTGATCACCCGCGCCGAAGCCGTGGCGCCGATCATCATGAAATTCCTCCAGGAGGAACGGCAGCGCGCGGTGATGCACCCGCACCCGACACCGCTCGGCGGCTAAGGTCAGCGGCAGGCTTTATGCAGGGCTTTACCCGCAATTCGTGGCAGGACGCCACGCAAGCAGCAACCCGTAACAGCGTCTATGGTGTTCTGGTTCGGTGAGTGTGTTTTTGGCCTGAAGACGAAGGAGTGTTGAGTCATGCGCGACAAACCAGCGACGGGCGTGGTGCCCAGTCCCGCCGTGTTCATTAACGCACAGAGTGCGATCACCGGATTGCGCGGTCGCGACTTGCTCTCGACCCTGCGCAGCGTGGCCGCCCACGGTTTGCGTAACCCGGTGCACAGCGCGAAACACGCCTTGAAGCTCGGCGGCCAGTTGGGCCGCGTCCTGCTCGGTGAAACCCTGCACCCGACCAATCCGAACGACAGCCGTTTCGCTGACCCGGCGTGGAGCCTCAACCCGTTTTACCGCCGTAGCCTGCAGGCGTATCTGGCCTGGCAGAAACAGGTCAAAAGCTGGATCGACGAAAGCGACATGAACCCGGAAGACCGCGCCCGCGCGCACTTCGCCTTCACCCTGCTCAACGACGCCGTGGCGCCATCGAACACCTTGCTCAATCCGCTGGCGATCAAAGAGCTGTTCAACTCCGGCGGCCACAGTCTGGTGCGCGGTCTCAGTCATTTGTTCGATGACTTATTGCACAACGACGGCTTGCCACGGCAAGTGACCAAGCAAGCTTTTGAAGTCGGCAAAACCGTCGCGACCACTACCGGCTCGGTGGTGTTTCGCAACGAGATGCTTGAGCTGATCCAGTACAAACCGATGAGCGAAAAGCAGTACGCCAAGCCGCTATTGGTGGTGCCGCCGCAGATCAACAAGTACTACATTTTCGACCTGAGCCCGCAGAACAGCTTCGTCCAGTACGCGCTGAAAAACGGTTTGCAGACGTTCATGATCAGTTGGCGCAACCCTGACGTGCGCCATCGCGAATGGGGCCTGTCGACCTACGTCGAAGCCGTGGAAGAGGCGATGAATATTTGCCGGGCGATCACCGGCGCCCGCGAGGTCAATCTGATGGGCGCTTGCGCTGGCGGGCTGACCATCGCCGCCCTGCAAGGTCACTTACAGGCCAAGCGGCAGCTGCGCCGGGTCTCCAGCGCGACCTATCTGGTCAGCCTGCTCGACAGTGAAATCGAAACCTCGGCCACGCTGTTTGCCGATGAACAAACCCTCGAAGCGGCCAAGCGTCGCTCGTATCAGAAAGGCGTGCTCGACGGTCGCGACATGGCCAAAGTCTTCGCGTGGATGCGGCCCAACGATTTGATCTGGAGCTACTTCGTCAACAACTACCTGTTGGGCAAAGAGCCGCCGGCCTTCGACATTCTCTACTGGAACAACGACAACACCCGCCTGCCCGCCGCGTTTCACGGTGACTTGCTGGACTTCTTCAAGCACAACCCACTGACCCATCCAGGCGGACTTGAGGTGTGCGGCACGCCGATCGACTTACAGAAAGTCACCGTCGACAGCTTCAGCGTCGCCGGCATGAACGACCACATCACGCCGTGGGATGCGGTGTATCGCTCGACCTTGCTGCTCGGTGGCGAGCGACGTTTCGTGCTGTCCAACAGCGGCCATGTGCAGAGCATTCTCAACCCGCCGAGCAACCCGAAAGCCGCGTACGTCGAGAACGCCAAGATGAGCAGCGACCCGCGCGCCTGGTACTACGACGCCAAACACGTCGACGGCAGTTGGTGGCCGCAGTGGCTGGAATGGATACAGCAACGCTCCGGCGCGCAGCACGAAACCTCGTTCACCCTCGGCAACCCGAACTATCCACCGATGGAGGCAGCGCCCGGTACCTACGTGCGCGTGCGCTGACGCTTAACCGAACTTTTCTAAGAAGACTGGATGAAAACCCGCGACCGGATTCTCGAATGTGCTTTGCAACTGTTCAACGAAAAGGGCGAGCCGAACGTCTCCACCATGGAAGTTGCCAACGAAATGGGCATCAGCCCGGGCAACCTCTACTACCACTTCCACGGCAAGGAACCGCTGATTCTCGGGCTGTTCGAACGCTTCCAGAATGAACTGGCGCCGCTGCTTGATCCGCCCTCGGATGTGGAACTGGCACCGGAGGATTACTGGCTGTTTTTGCATTTGATTGTGGAGCGGTTGGCGCAGTATCGGTTCCTGTTTCAGGACTTGTCGAACCTGGCCGGCCGGTTGCCGAAACTGGCCAAGGGGATTCGTCATCTGCTCAATGCGCTGAAGCGTACGCTGGCGTCGTTGCTGGCGCGGTTGAAAGCAGCGGGGCAGTTGGTCAGTGATACCCAGGCGTTGGGGCAGTTGGTGGAGCAGATCACCATGACACTGCTGTTTTCGCTGGATTATCAGCGGATTCTGGATCGTGAGGGTGAGGTGCGGTTGGTCGTGTACCAGATCATGATGTTGGTGGCACCGCACCTGCTGCCGCCGGTGAAGGTCGCCACCGAACGTATGGCCCTGCAATACCTTGAAGATCATGACTGAAATCAAAAGCCCCCTTACCCTAGCCCTCTCCCGGAGGGAGAGGGGACTGATTGGGGGATGTTTGAGATGTACGCCGACCTGCGGCTGTTTTGCCGAATCCATAATCGATAAGGTCTTTCAGGTCGGCGTATAGCTTGAGACACCTCGGTCGGCCCCCTCTCCCTCCGGGAGAGGGCTGGGGTGAGGGTCAGCTTCAAAAACGCCACAAACAAAAACGCCCGACCTTCACAGGCCGGGCGTTTTGTTTTGTCCTGAAAAAATCAGGACTGACTGGTTGGCGTCGACGGGGTCGATGCAGCAGTCGGGGTTGCCACTGGAGTCGGTGCGGCGGCGGAGTTCGACGCGCTTACCGGAGCTGCCGGGGTGGCAGGTTTGGCTGCAGCAGGTGCTGCTGGCTTCGGCGCTGCGGCTTTCGGCGCGGCCGGTTTTTTCACTGCGGGTTTTTTCGCTGCTGCCGGTTTGGCCGCAGGTTTGGCAGCCGGTTTAGCGGCAGCGGTTTTCGCTGCTGGCTTGGCGGCCGGTTTGGCTGCTGCTTTTGTCGCAGGTTTAGCGGATGGTTTCGCAGCGGCCTTAGCGGCAACCGGTTTGGCAGCTGCTTTAGCGGCAGGCTTGGCGGCGGCAGTTTTTGCAGCCGGTTTAGCGGCGGCCTTAGCTTTCGCTGCCGGCTTGGCCGCTGCTTTTGCTGCAGGTTTAGCCGCAGCTTTTACCAGTGGCTTGGCCGCGGTTTTGGCAGCAGGTTTAGCCGCAGCTGTTTTAGCAGCAGGTTTCGCCGCAGCCGTTTTCGCCGCCACAGGCTGAGCTTTCAGACCGGTGAGTTTTTCGATCTGCTTGGTCAGTGTGTCGACCTTGCTGTTGAGCGCTTTGACTTCATTGCGGCTCGGTACGCCCAGGCGCGAAATCGCGCTGTTCAGGCGCTTGTCGAAAGCCCCTTCCAGCTCGTCCCACTTGCCCAGTGCGCGATCTTTCACGCCGCTGATGCGCGACTTGGCCGACGAAGCGGAATCCTTGGCGGCATCGACTTTTTTGCCGACTGCAGACTTGGTGAGCTTCTCGGCTTTCTCGCCGTCTTTGACCAATGTATCGAAGAGCTTGCTGCCGTCAGTGTCGATCTTCGAGTACACGCCTAAACCAGCCAGCCAGATTTTGCGGGAGTAGTCTTCGACTTTCCCGATCCACGAGCTGCCTTCTTTATCGGTGTTCTTTTTACCAGCCATCCCGTTCTCCTTAAGATTTACGCGCGACGCGTTCGAGCAATGCCGTCAGCTCATCGAGCTTAGCAGAGAGTGTCTCAACGTCATGTTTAGACGGAATGCCGATACGATTCAAGGCGCTTGCGACACGGGAGTCGAACGCCTTCTCGACCTTGTCGAGTTGAACTTCGACGCGACCTTTGAAAGAACTCACTTCGCCCTTCGCTTCATCGATCTCGGCGTTGGCCGCTTCGAGTTTTTCGGTGACGGCTTTTTTGCCTTTCTTTTCAACAGTTTGACCAGCTTTGATCAGCTCTTGAAAGTAGTCGCTGCCCTCTTGGCCGACCTTGGCATAGGCACCCAGGCCTGCCAGCCAGATCTTGCGGGCATAGGATTTAACGTCGCTCAGAGCTGTTGTCGAAGCGTCGATTTTTTTCTTCAAAATTACTTTGGCCATGGTGCACCTCACGCGCAGAAGGTTTGAGGAACTGCCCGCGAAAGTGTCGGGCTCAGGCACAAAGTAGGTAGAAAAATTAGAAACGGCACCCTAACAACTGACATAAATCGGTGTTGCCTGAACGAAAAGATCGCAGCCTTCGGCAGCTCCTACAGGGGTACACATTCCCCTGTAGGAGCTGCCGAAGGCTGCGATCTTTTGATTTTCAGACCAGCGCTTTATCGAGGGCTTTTTCGATTTCGGCTTTGATCATGCCGCTCATGGCCGACATCATCAGGCCCAGCTCGACGTCGACCTTGATCGAATCGTCCGCCACATGCACCGCGCCTTTCACGCCCGAGCGTTTGAGGTTCAGGGTGTCGCCCGACCATTGCGGCTCCAGGCCATATTGATCGGAGAGTTTTTGCGCCAGCTTGTCGGCCTTCTCGCGGGCGGCTTCCTTACCCAGGTTGTGGGCACGCTCAACAGTGATTTTGGCCATTGATTGACTCCTGCTTTTTGAATGAGGCGAAAAAGATGTGTCGGTAAATCTTGACCGCCGCTGCGGCAAATCGTCCCGAAGGTTGCCCATCTTACCTTTAGCCATTCCAAGACAAAGCATGGCTTGGGGATTAGAATGTCGCGCATTCTCTTTTGGTGACAGCGATATGACTGATCAGCGCAAAGGCAGCGATGCCGAACCCACCACTCACTTCGGCTTCAAAAACGTTCCGGAAAGCCAGAAAGCGGAAAAAGTCGCTGAGGTTTTCCACTCGGTAGCCGCCAAGTACGACCTGATGAACGACCTTCTGTCGGGCGGCATGCACCGTTTGTGGAAGCGTTTCGCGATCGAACTGTCGGGCGTGCGCAGCGGTAACCGCGTGCTGGACATCGCCGGCGGTACCGGTGACCTGACCAAAAAATTCTCGCACCTGGTCGGCCCGACCGGTCAGGTCGTTTTGGCTGACATCAACGAATCCATGCTCAAGGTCGGTCGTGACCGCCTGCTGGATCTGGGTGTCGCCGGCAACGTCGAATTTGTTCAGGCGGATGCCGAAAAGCTGCCGTTCCCGGACAACCATTTCGACTGCGTGACCATCGCCTTCGGCCTGCGCAACGTCACGCACAAAGAAGACGCCCTGCGTTCGATGCTGCGTGTGCTCAAGCCTGGCGGTCGCCTGTTGGTGCTGGAATTCTCCAAGCCGACCAACGCGCTGATGTCGAAAGCCTACGACGCCTACTCGTTCGCCTTCATGCCGCTGATGGGCAAGCTGATCACCAACGACTCGGAAAGCTATCGCTACCTGGCCGAATCGATCCGCATGCACCCGAATCAGGAAACCCTGAAGTCGATGATGGTCGACGCCGGTTTCGACCGCGTGACCTATCACAACATGACCGCAGGCATCGTCGCCCTGCACCGTGGCATCAAGCCCTGATGTTACTTACCGGGCTGCTCGCCAGCGTTGAACTCGGCCTCAACCGGGTGCTGCGTCTCGACAGCACGGCGCTGCCGCGGCTGGCGCATTTGACCGGCAAAGTGATTGCCGTCGACTGCCGCAGCCCGGCGCTGCAACTGTTCATTTTGCCGAGCGACGAAGGTCTGATGCTGGCCTCGCACTGGGAAACCGGTGTCGACTGCACCCTGCGTGCGCCGGCTTCGAGCCTGATCAAACTGGCCGTGAGCAAAGACAAGACCGCGGTGCTGCACGCCCCGGAAGTCGAACTCGATGGTGACAGCGGCGTGCTGCTGGAGCTGGCCGGCGTGCTGCAAGACCTTGAGCTGGACTGGGAGTACGAACTCTCGCGCTGGCTCGGCCCGGTCGCCACGCAACTGATTGGCGGTCACTTGCGCAGCCGCGCGCGCTGGTATCAACAAGGATTTGCCAGCCTCAACCAGAACCTCGCCGAATACCTCGCTGAAGAATCGCGCACCCTCGTCGGGCAGCGCGAAGCCGAAGCGCGATTCAGTGAACTGGACCGGATCAAAGTTGATCTGGAACGTCTCGAGGCGCGTTTCGAGCGCCTTTCCCGATCCCTCGACCCAAGCGATAACGCATGAAGCTGCTTGCCGTCCGCCGTCTGTTGCGCATCCAGCGCGTCGTGATCCGCTACCGTCTCGATGACCTGCTGTTCGATCTGCCGCTGCCCTGGTTCCTCCTGGCGCTGCGCTATGTGCTGCCGTGGCGCTGGTTCCCACGCAAGCCGCTGGATCTGAGCCGGGGCGCGCGTTTGCGTCTGGCGTTGCAGGATCTCGGGCCGATTTTCATCAAGTTCGGGCAGATTCTCTCGACCCGCCGCGACCTGCTGCCGGAAGACATCGCCGATGAGCTGATGCGCTTGCAGGATCGCGTGCCGCCGTTCGATTCGCAGCTGTCGATCAAGTTGATCGAAGAACAGCTCGGCAAGAAAATCAGCGACGTGTTCAGCCGATTCGACGTCGAACCGCTGGCCTCGGCGTCGGTGGCGCAGGTGCATGCCGCGCAGCTGAAAACCGGCGAAGAAGTGGTGGTCAAGGTTATCCGCCCGGGCCTGAGACCGATCATCGCGCAGGATCTGGCGTGGCTGTTCATCCTCGCCCGCGCTGCTGAAAAGCTCTCGGCCGACGCGCGTCTGCTGCACCCGGTCGACGTGGTGCAGGACTACGAAAAAACCATTTATGACGAACTCGATCTGCTGCGCGAGGCGGCCAACGCCAGCCAGTTGAAGCGCAACTTCGAAGGTTCGCCGCTGCTCTACGTGCCGCAAGTCTATTGGGACTGGTGCCGGCCGAAGGTGCTGGTGATGGAGCGCATCTACGGCATTCAGGTGACGGATCTGGCGACCCTCGCCGATCAGCGCACCGACATGAAAATGCTCGCCGAACGCGGCGTGGAGATCTTCTTCACCCAGGTGTTCCGCGACAGCTTTTTCCACGCCGACATGCACCCGGGCAACATTTTTGTCAGCACCGTCAATCCGTGGAGCCCGCAGTACATCGCGATCGACTGCGGCATCGTCGGCAGCCTGACCCCGGAAGACCAGGATTATCTGGCGCGCAACCTGTTCGCCTTCTTCAAGCGTGACTACCGTCGCGTGGCGCAGTTGCACATCGATTCGGGCTGGGTGCCGGCAGAAACCAAACTCAACGAATTCGAAGCGGCAATCCGTACGGTGTGCGAACCGATCTTCGAAAAACCGTTAAAAGATATTTCATTTGGCCAGGTGCTGATGCGCCTGTTCCAGACCGCACGCCGTTTCAACATGGAAGTGCAGCCGCAACTCGTGCTCCTGCAAAAGACCCTGCTGAACATCGAAGGCCTCGGCCGTCAGTTGTATCCGGATCTGGATCTGTGGAACACCGCGCAGCCGTTCCTCGAGCGTTGGATGCGCGAGCGCGTCAGCCCGAAAGCCTTGCTCGGCAACGTGCAGAGCCAGTTTGAACAGTTGCCGCATCTGGCGAATATGGCCCGCGATCTGCTCGAACGCATGTCCCAGCCGCACGCCTACGACCCGCCGCCACCGTGGCATAAACGCAAGGACGACTGGTTCCTGCGCCTGCTCGGTTGCGCGCATCTGGCCGGCGGGGTGATCCTCGCCATCGGTGGCCCGCTAAACGAATTGGGGCATTGGCCAGCCGGAATCATGGTGGCAGTCGGCTTGTATCTGGTCGTTCGCCGATAGCACGAATCAGCTGCAAGTTATAAGCTGCGAGCTGCAAGCTTGAAGCTACAAGCACACCGCAACTGCTTTTACTTGCAGCGTGAAGCTCGCAACTCGAAGCTGCTTCTGTCAGGAATTGAAGATGAAAAACTGGCTGGACGAGATCAAATGGGACGCTGATGGCCTGGTGCCGGCGATTGCCCAGGATCACAAGACCGGACGTGTATTGATGATGGCCTGGATGAACCGCGAAGCGCTCGAACTGACCGCTGCGGAAAACCGTGCCATCTACTGGTCACGCTCCCGTGGCAAGCTGTGGCGCAAGGGCGAAGAGTCCGGTCATGTGCAGACCCTGCATGAAATGCGTCTGGACTGTGACGCCGACGTGATCATCCTGATGGTTGAACAGATCGGCGACATCGCTTGCCATACCGGCCGTCAAAGCTGTTTTTATCGTGTCTTCGAAAACGGCGACTGGAAAACCGTCGATCCGGTTCTCAAAGACCCGCACGCCATCTATTCCGCAGGACACAAACATGAGTGACACCCTGACCCGCCTGGCCGAAGTGCTCGAAGAGCGCAAAGGCGCAGCTGCCGACAGCTCATATGTAGCTAGTCTGTATCACAAGGGTTTGAACAAAATTCTGGAGAAAGTCGGCGAAGAGTCGGTCGAAACCATTATTGCCGCCAAAGACGCCGCCATCAGCGGCGACTGCAGCGATGTGATCTACGAGACCGCCGACCTGTGGTTCCACAGCATGGTCATGCTCGCCCAACTGGGGCAGCATCCGCAGGCTGTGCTCGATGAACTGGATCGTCGCTTCGGTCTGTCTGGACACGTCGAGAAAGCCTCGCGTCCGTCCGCCTGAACAATTTTTTGAGAGGAACAGCAACATGGGCATTTTTGACTGGAAACACTGGATCGTCATTCTGGTAGTCGTGGTGTTGGTGTTCGGCACCAAGAAACTGAAAAACCTCGGCACTGACGTTGGCGAGTCGATCAAGGGCTTCCGCAAAGCCATGAACGACGACGAAAAACCTGCCGCTGATCCAACCGTGACGCCTGCGCAACCGGTACCACCGGTGCAGCCGCAAGCCACCGCTCAGGCCAACCCGCCGCACACCATTGACGTGCAGGCGCAGAAAGTCGAAGAGCCGATCCGCAAAGACGTGTGAGCACTGACTAATGTTTGGTATCAGCTTCTCTGAACTGCTGCTCGTCGGCCTCGTCGCCCTGCTGGTGCTGGGCCCCGAGCGTCTGCCGGGCGCTGCGCGCACCGCTGGCCTGTGGGTCGGACGGCTGAAGCGCAGCTTCAACGCGATCAAACAGGAAGTTGAACGTGAAATCGGTGCCGACGAGATCCGTCGGCAACTGCACAACGAGCATATTCTGTCGCTGGAGCAAGAGGCGCGGAAGATTTTCTCGCCGGTTCAGCAAGAGCCGACGACTGTTGAGCATGTGGGTCAGCAGACGATTCATGCGCCGACTGCGCCTGCTCCGACACCTGTGCCCGCCGCCGTCGTAGCGCCGACAGAACCGCTGCCCGCGCCTGCAGAAACTTCGGTCGAACACGTAGCTCCAACCGCCGCGCCGATCACACCAGCGCCTCACGACCCTACTCTGCCGCCGCGAGCCCCATGAGCGATCTCCCCGAAAACGACCAGCACATGCCGCTGGTTTCGCACCTCACCGAGTTGCGCACCCGCCTGCTGCGTTGTGTGGCGGCGATCTTCATCATCTTCGCCGGGCTGTTCGCCTTCACCCAGCAGATCTACACCTTCGTCTCGACGCCGCTACGCCAGTACCTGCCGGTCGGCGCGACGATGATCGCCACTGACGTGTCGTCGCCGTTCCTGACGCCGCTGAAACTGACGATGATGGTCTCGCTGTTCCTCGCGATCCCGGTGATCCTGCATCAGATCTGGGGCTTTATCGCGCCGGGCCTGTACAAGCATGAGAAGCGCATCGCGGTGCCGCTGCTGGTGTCGAGCATCCTGCTGTTCTACACCGGCATGGCGTTCGCCTATTACTTCGTATTCCCGCTGATCTTCAAGTTCTTCGCTGCCGCCACCCCGGCCGGCGTGGAAATGATGACCGACATCGCCAGCTACCTCGATTTCGTCATGACGCTGTTCTTCGCCTTCGGCGTGGCGTTCGAGATTCCAGTGGCCGTGGTGCTGCTGGTGTGGATCGGTGTCGTCGACGTCAAATACCTGAAGAAAATCCGCCCGTACGTGATCATCGGCTGCTTCGTGGTCGGCATGATCCTGACGCCGCCGGACATCTTCTCGCAGACCCTGCTGGCCGTGCCGATGTGGATGCTGTTTGAAATCGGCATTCTGTTCGGTGGTTTGATCAGCAAGCGCGAACGTCCGGAAGAAACCCCGGCCGACGACCACAACGACCAGCCGCCAGCGACCCAGGCATGAACCTGCTGTTGCTCGAAGAAGCCGATTTCATTGCGGCCGACCGCGTGGTGCTGCGTGATCGTCGCCTGACCCATATGCAGGAAGTTCACCGTTCGGAAGTCGGTGACAGCCTGCGCGTCGGGCGCATTGACGGGTTGATGGGCTCGGCTGAATTGCTGCGGCTGGACGCAGGTGAAGCTGAGTTGCGCGTCACCCTCGATCAGCCGCCACCGGCGAAATTGCCGCTAACCCTCGTGCTTGCGCTGCCGCGTCCGAAAATGCTCCGTCGGGTGTTTCAGACCGTGGCGACCATGGGCGTGGCGAAGGTGATTCTGGTCAACAGCTATCGGGTCGAGAAGAGCTTCTGGCAGACGCCGTTTCTTGAGCCGGCGGCTATCCGTGAACAACTGATCCTCGGCCTCGAACAGGCGCGCGACACGGTATTGCCGGAGATCGTCATCGAGAAACGCTTCAAGCCGTTCGTTGAAGATCGCCTGCCCGCCATCACTGAGGGCACGCTCGGTCTGGTCGGTCATCCCGGCAACTATCCGCCGTGCCCGCGCGCCCTCAGCGAACCAGTCACCCTCGCCATCGGCCCTGAAGGCGGCTGGATTCCCTACGAGATCGACCTGCTGGCCAAGTCCGGCCTGCAACCGGTGCAACTGGGCGAGCGCATCCTGCGCGTAGAAACCGCCGTCATCGCCCTCCTCGCCCGCCTGTTCTAAACGAACACCGCGCCCCGTGTAGGAGCTGCCGAAGGCTGCGATCTTTTGATGTTGTTTTTTTATAAGCAAGATCAAAAGATCGCAGCCTCGTTTCACTCGACAGCTCCTACAGATCAGCGGATCAGCAGATCAGCAGGTCGGCAATCGGCAGGTGAGCAGATCCAGAGCGCAGGGCCTTCCCGGACAAATGGTGTTACAGATTGCCATCACCCGGCCGATACGCTCCCCATAAGTCCAATTTGTGGTCGGGGAGTTGTCGCATGTACCGTTGGTTAGCCGAGAATCTTGGGAATGTCAGCGTCAAACGCAAGCTGGGTATCGGCTTCGGTCTGGTGCTTTTGCTGACGCTGTTGATCACCTTCACCGGCTGGTCCGGCATGAGCGGCATCATCAGCCGGGGCGACAAGCTCGGGTTTATTTCCAGCCTCAATGAGTACAGCAAAGACTTGCGTCTGGCCCGCGTCGACTACGATGCACGCCGTGGCGAACAAGGCCCGGGCGCGGTCAACGACATGCTCAGCAAACTCGACAGCGGCCTGCAAACCGCGCGCACGCTGATCGAACAACCGGCCGACATCGCCATGGTCGACCAGCAACTGGCTGCCGTCGCCGAGTACAAACGTGCTTTCGCCGACATGATCCAGGCGACCACGCACCGCGAAGACGCGCGCAGCAAACTCGGCGCGAATGCCGACAACGCCGTGGCCAAAGTCTCGGAAGTTGAAAAGGGCCTGCTGCAAGGTGACAGCGTCGCGCAATTCAACAGCGTGGTTGATCTGAGCAAGCTGCTGCAACAGGCGCGCTATCAAGTGCGCGGTTACACCTACAGCGGCAAGGCCGATGCCGAGCAACCCGCGCTCGACGCCATCGAAAATGCTTTGAAATCCCTTGAGAGCCTGCCGTCGAAACTGCCGGAACAGTTCGCTGCCAACCTGCAGCAAGCCGCCGAGTCGATGAAGGCCTATCGCGCCGCCGTCGGCCAGTTCCGCGACGCGCAAACCGCCAGCGGGAGCGCCGTTGCTCGCATGGCAGCCCAGGGCGATATCCTCCTCGATGCCAGTAAAAAACTGACCATTTCCCAGACCGTGGTGCGTGACACCGACGCCGCACACGCGAAAAACATGCTGATCATCGCCACCCTGCTCGCCATCGCTTTCGGCTTGCTGGCCGCGTGGGCGATCACCCGCCAGATCATCATCCCGCTGAACCAGACCCTGAAAGTCGCCGAGCGCGTGGCCGCTGGCGACCTGACCCACAACCTGGTTTCGCAGCGCCGCGACGAACTCGGCCAACTGCAACGCTCGATGCAGAGCATGACCCAAGGCCTGCGCGAGCTGATCGGCGGGATCAGCGACGGCGTCACCCAGATCGCCAGCGCTGCTGAAGAACTCTCGGCGGTGACCGAGCAGACCAGCGCCGGGGTCAACAATCAGAAGATCGAGACCGACCAGGTCGCCACCGCCATGAACGAAATGGCCGCCACCGTGCAGGAAGTCGCGCGCAACGCCGAGGAAGCCTCCGAAGCCGCCGTCGCCGCTGACCAACAGGCCCGCGAAGGTGACAAAGTCGTTGGCGAAGCCATTGCGCAGATCGAACGCTTGGCCGTTGAAGTCGGTCACTCCACCGAAGCCATGGGCGAGCTCAAGCGCGAAAGCGACAAGATTGGCAGCGTCCTCGACGTGATCAAATCCGTCGCTCAGCAAACCAACCTGCTGGCCCTCAACGCAGCCATCGAAGCGGCACGTGCCGGTGAGGCTGGACGTGGTTTTGCGGTGGTTGCCGATGAAGTGCGCAGCCTCGCCCAGCGCACGCAGAAGTCCACCGAAGAAATTGAAGAGCTGATCGTCGGCCTGCAAAACGGCACTCAGCAAGTGGCGACGATCATGGACAACAGCCGCACATTGACCGACAGCAGCGTCGAGCTGACCCGTCGCGCCGGTGGTTCGCTGGAAAGCATTACCCGCACGGTGTCGGCGATTCAGGCGATGAACCAGCAGATTGCGGCGGCTGCCGAGCAGCAGAGCGCGGTGGCGGAAGAGATCAACCGTAGCGTGCTGAATGTGCGGGACGTGTCGGATCAGACGTCGGCGGCGAGTGAAGAAACCGCGGCGTCCAGCGTTGAGCTGGCGCGGTTGGGGACGCATCTGCAGATGCTGGTCGGGCGCTTCAAGGTATAAGCCCCACAGATCATTCCCACGCTCTGCGTGGGAATGCATCCTGTGACGCTCCGCGTCATGCATGAAAGGAACGCGGAGCGTCCCGGGCGGCATTCCCACGCGGAGCGTGGGAACGATCAGTTACTACAAGACCTGACGCAGGAAGGCCTGGGCGCGCGGATCCTTCGGCGCATCAAAGAACTCCGCCGGCGCTGCATCTTCCAGCAATTTGCCGTGATCAAAGAACAACACCCGGCCCGCCACTTCCCGAGCAAAACCCATCTCGTGGGTCACGCAGACCATGGTCATGCCTTCCACGGCCAGGTTCTTCATCACATCCAGCACTTCGCCGACCATTTCCGGATCAAGCGCCGAAGTCGGTTCATCGAACAACATCACCTTCGGCTCCATCGCCAGCGCCCGGGCAATTGCCACGCGCTGTTGCTGACCGCCGGACAGGCGTGACGGAAACTCGTTGGCCTTCTGTGCAATTCCGACCTTTTGCAGCAACTCCATCGCCTTGGCTTCGCGCTCTTTCTTGCCGCGCTTGCGCACGACTTTCTGCGCCAGACAGAGGTTTTCCAGCACGGTCATGTGCGGGAACAGGTTGAAATGCTGAAAGACCATGCCGACTTCGCGGCGGTAGGCGTTGACGTCGGTTTTCGAGTCGGCCAGTTGCAGGCCGTCGATGCTCACCGAGCCCGAGTTAAATTCCTCCAGGCCATTGAGGCAACGCAGGAAGGTCGACTTGCCGGAACCCGACGGGCCGATCACCACCAGCACTTCGCCCTTGGCGACCGTGGTGCTGACGTTATCCACCGCGCGCACCACTTGCCCACGGGTGTCGAAGACTTTTACCAGTTCGCGGACTTCAATCACTTTGCGCGAGCCTCCGCTCAAGCCGGCTGGCGATTTTCGACAGTGGCAGGTTGATCAACAGGTACAGACCGGCGACGCAGAACAGTATTTCGAACGGCGAAAACGAGGTGGTGATGACTTCACGGCCGCTTTTCAGCAGCTCGGTGATGGCGATCACCGACACCAGCGAGGTGTCCTTGACCAGACTGATGAACTGCCCGGCCAGCGGCGGCAGCACGCGTTTCAGCGCTTGCGGCAGCACCACGTGGCGCATCGACTGACCGGCACTCAGACCGAGCGAACGTGCCGCTTCGTTCTGGCCACGGGCGATCGATTGCACACCGGAACGAATGATCTCGGCCACGTAGGCGCCGGTGAACAGCGACAGCGCGGCGATCCCGGCGAACTCGCGGGACAGGTTCATCACCGTGCCGATGAAGAAGTAGAAAATGAAGATCTGCACCAACAGCGGCGTGCCGCGTACCAGCTCGACGTAGATGGTCGAGAGGTCGCGCAAGGTCGGGTTGTTCGACAGACGGCAGAGGCCAGTGACCAGACCGATCAGCAACCCGAGAATCCCGGACACTACCGACAGCCAAAGCGTCGTCCACAGCCCCCACAACAGCGGCCCTGCCGCCCAATGGCGAGTCACACCCACGACGTCGCCTTCAGCCACATCGTCGCCCTGAGCGAATTGCAGGCTGTTCTCGTCGACAGTCAGGTGCTGCTCGTCACCAGCGTCGTTGCGCAGGGTGACCTGCGCGCTGCTGCCCTTGCGCACGAGTTCGGTGACGGTGGAAATGTCAGCGGCGCGCTGGGTTTCTTCGGCCTGATAGGCGAAGTACTGCGGCACACGGTTCCAGCGCCATTCGTAGGACATCAGCGACGTCGCGTAATACAACGCGCCGGCCAGGCCGACCAGCACCAGCACGGTGAGGACGTGCCAAGGCCATTGGGCTTTTTTCTGTTTCATTGCAGGTTCTCGGATGATCGTTCCCACGCTCTGCGTGGGAATGCCGCTCGGGACGCTCTGCGTCCCTGCCTGATCGTGACGCGGAGCGTCACAGGATGCGTTCCCACGCAGAGCGTGGGAACGATCAGCGGATGCGCGTTATTCCATGTCCTTGAGCCACTCGGTGCTCTTGAACCACTTGTCATGGATGCGATCGTAGGTGCCGTCTTCGTGGATCTGGTGCAGGAAGTTGTTGATGAAGTTGAGGCTGTCGTAATCGCCCTTCTTCAGACCAAACGCCAAAGGCTCGTAGGTAAACGGCTTGTCGAGGAACACCAGTTTGCCGGCGCCGACCTTGGTCACCGCGACCACGTTGTACGGGGCGTCGTAGATGAAGGCGTCAGCCTTGCCGTTGACCACGTCGAGCACGGCTTCCTGCTCGTTGTCGTAGCCGTGGTACTTGGCTTTGGAGATCAGCTTCTTGGCAACCATTTCACCGGTGGTACCGAGCTTGGAGGTGATGCGGTAGTCCGCGGTGTTCAGGTCTTTGTAGGACTTGATGGTGCCTTCCAGCTCTTTGCGGATCAGCAAGGTCTGGCCGACAACGATGAATGGTTCGCTGAAGTTCAGGCGCAGGTTGCGTTCCTGGGTCAGGGTCATGCCGCTGCCGATCATGTCGAACTTGTCGGTCATCAGCGCCGGGATGATGCCGTCGTAGCCGGTCGAAACCAGTTCCAGTTTGACGCCCATGGCTTTGGACATGGCTTTGAGAATGTCGACTTCGAAGCCGATGATTTCGCCGCGCTTGTTGGTCATTTCGAACGGCATGTAGGTCGGATCCATACCGACTTTCAACGTGCCGCGCTTGACCGCGTCATCGATTGCGCCAGCCTGCGCCGCATTGACTGCAACCAGTGCCGTGACGCCGACCAGCAGCATCGACAGATACTTCTTCATCTTCAAGTCCCCAAAACCATTGCGTGTGCGGCGCGAAAAACCGACAGAAACAGGCAAAAAAGCCCGGGCGCGCCAATTCGGGGACGGATGCTAACGCACTCGTTTTTTTGCACAAGGTTTAATGGACGATTTGTTTAACAATCAAGATCGCTCCCCCTCACCCCAGCCCTCTCCCGGAGGGAGAGGGAGCCGACCGAGATGTCTCGAGCTAAACGTCGACCTGAAAAATCGAGTCGATTATGGATTCGGTAAAGCAAGATCAGGTCGGCGTATCTCGAACATCCAACTCGGTCAGTCCCCTCTCCCTCCGGGAGAGGGCTAGGGTGAGGGGCTTTTCAGCAGGCCAAAAAAAACCCCGCAACATCGCGGGGTTTCTTCATCAGGCCGGTTGCGCCTGCAAGCTCACCGGTTGCAACGGCAGCAACGGCGCATGCGGATCGGCTTTCACCGAAGCGCGCCAGGCATCCAGCCACTCGGCGTGACCTTCCGCCCAGACCTGCTCATGCAAACGCGCCAGGGCAACAGGATCGCTCAGCAGTTGCAGACGATCATGGTTGTTCAACCCCGCAGGGCCGACCTTCAGCGCGTGACGCACACGTTCCTGACGCAGCCATTCAATCGGTTCGGCCTGACCGTGACGGGAAGTCGCCAGCGAGCACGCCAAAGCGTTCTGCTGCGGATCGACCACCGCGCGGACGAAGCCGTCGTTGAGCGCGTGGTAACGGTTTTCGTGGGTGTACTGATCGGTCGCCAGCAGCGCCTGTGGCGGATTGTATTCCTCAGGGATGAGGAACAGGCTCTCGTCACGGGATTTCAAGCCCAGACCGACACGGCTGGAGATCACCGATACCGGGATCGACAGCATCAGCGAACCGACGATCGGCACCAGCCACCAGAGGAAGCTCGGGTTCAGCCAGACCACCAGCAGCGCCCAGAAGAAGCCCAGCAGGGTTTGCGGGCCGTGGCGTTTGACCGCCTCGCTCCAAGGTGTCGAGTCGTCGTCACGTTGCGGTGAATTCCAAGTCGCGGCCCAGCCGAGGAACGCGGCCAGAACGAAACGCGTGTGGAAAATCATCCGCACCGGCGCCAGCAGCATGGAGAACAGCATCTCCAGCAGCATCGACAGGGTCACCTTGAACTTGCCGCCGAACTCTTTCGCGCCCTTGGCCCAGATCAGGATGATGCTCAACAGTTTCGGCAGGAACAGCAGCACGATAGTTGTCGAGAACAGCGCAATCGCCTTGTCCGGGTGCCATTGAGGCCACAATGGATAAAGCTGACGTGGTTCGAGGAAGTACTGTGGCTCCATCAATGTGTTCACCGCCAGCAGCGCGGTCGACAACACGAGGAAGAAGAACCACAACGGCGCCGACAGGTACGACATCACGCCGGTCAGGAACACCGCACGGTGCACCGGGTGCATGCCTTTGACCAGGAACAGACGGAAGTTCATCAGGTTGCCGTGGCACCAGCGACGGTCACGCTTGAGTTCGTCGAGCAGGTTCGGCGGCAGTTCTTCGTAGCTGCCCGGCAAGTCGTAGGCAATCCACACGCCCCAACCGGCACGGCGCATCAGCGCGGCTTCAACGAAGTCGTGAGACAGAATCGCACCGGAGAACGCCCCTTTACCTGGCAACGGCGCCAAGGCGCAGTGGTCGATAAACGGCTTCATGCGGATGATCGCGTTGTGACCCCAGTAGTGGGATTCACCCAACTGCCAAAAGTGCAGGCCAGCGGTAAACAGCGGGCCGTACACGCGGGTCGCGAACTGCTGCATGCGCGCATACAGGGTGTCCATGCCCGACGCACGCGGCGCGGTCTGGATGATCCCGGCGTCCGGCGTGGCTTCCATCAAGCGCGCCAGACTGGTCAGGCACTCGCCGCTCATCACCGAGTCGGCGTCGAGCACAACCATGTACTTGTAGTCACCGCCCCAACGACGGCAAAAGTCGTCGAGGTTGCCGCTCTTGCGCTTCACCCGACGGCGACGACGACGGTAGAAGATCTTGCCGAAGCCTTTGGCTTCGCGACAGACGTCCAGCCAGGCCTGTTGCTCGGCGACGCAGATATCGGTGTCGTTACTGTCGCTGAGGACGAAAAAGTCGAAGCGATCGAGATCACCGGTAGCCGCGACCGATTCGAACGTAGCGCGCAGACCGGCGAATACGCGCGGTACGTCTTCGTTGCAGATCGGCATTACCAACGCGGTACGGGCGTCCTTGGCAATCGGCTCGTTGCCGGCGCTTTTGCCGGAGATACGGTATTTATCGTGACCGGTGAGCAACTCGAGGAAGCCCATCAGCGCCGTCCAGAAACCGGCCGACACCCAGCAGAACAGAATCCCGAAGAGAATCAGGATGCTGGTTTGCAGCGCATACGGCAGCACTTGCGTGGCGGTCTGCAGCAGCGGCTGGTGCAGGACTTCGTCGAGATCGACGAACGACCAGCCCTGGTACGGCATGATGCCTTTCATGTACCAGCCAGCAACGATGGTCTGGCCGAGCATCAGCACCAGCAGAATATAGCGACGGATCGAACCAACGGTGCGCCAGCGCGCCGCCGGCAGAACGTTTTCGTCCTTCGGCGGCTGTGGCGGGTTGGTGCGACCGGTCAGACGGCGCCAGCCACGCACCAGAATATTGGTGCGCCACGGCTCCGGAACCACCTTGGTGCGGCGGATCGGCGGGGTGGCCTTGAGGCTGACCCGACCGCTGGCGTCGAGCACCAGCATTTCCGCTTCTTCCAGCTCTTCAGCCGTGCTCAGCGTCAGGCGCTTGCCCACCGAAGCCTGGGCGGCTTCGGCAGGGGCGTCGAACGTCGAAGACGACAGGCGTTCATGCAACTCGCTGAAAGACTGGCAGCCCGCGAGTTCCGCGCGCTGCTCGTCGGTCATCGGCAGATGCGCCAGATACTCGGACAGAGTCTCTGGCTGTACTTGAGAGTTACTCATCGGCAGGCAACTGATAGCTCCAGGTCTCGGTGATGACTTCTTCAGTCGGCGCCGATTCCGGTGTGGCTGGGGCCGCGTCCGCAGCTACAGGCTGCTTGGCGTCTTTGTTGGCCTTGTCCTTGGCATCTGCAGCGGGCTTGGCATCGGCCTGTTGAGCCTGTTTGGCCTCGGCTGCCTTGGCTTCCTTGTCTTCTTTCTCTTGTTGCTTGGCGGCAACCTTGTCGGCCTTGGCCACGGACGAGTTGGACGCCGGTACCGACGACTTGGCCAGATCAGCCGTTACCACCGGCTGAACCAGTGCGGCACGCATCTCGGTCGACTTGCCTGCGTCTTTGATTTTCATCCGCAGGGTCAAGCGCCAGCCCTTGGTTTCCGGGTTGTAGCGCACGCTGTTCTCGACCAGTTCGGCGTTGTCGCCGACGCTGACCTGACTGCGAACGTCAGCGTCCGGGGCCAGGGCCGCCAGCGATGGACCTTCGAAATCGACCAGATAAGCAACGCTGCCATCCGGCTGACGGATCAGGTTCGATTGCTTGACGTCACCGGTCGAACGCAGAGTCTGCGAGACCCAGGCACTGTCCGGCGCGTGAATCGCCGCTTCGTCCATCGTCCAGTGCATGCGGTAAGCGAAGTCCAGCGGCTGGCCCGGCTCCGGCATTTTTTCCGGGCTCCAGAACGCAACGATGTTGTCGTTGGTTTCGTCGGCGGTCGGAATCTCTACCAGATCAACGGTGCCTTTGCCCCAGTCACCCTTCGGCTCGATCCAGGCGCTTGGACGCTTGTCGTAGCGATCGTCGAGGTCTTCGTAGTGGCTGAAGTCGCGACCACGCTGCAGCAGACCGAAACCACGCAGGTTTTCGACGCTGAAGTTGCTCACGGCCAGGTGTTTAGGATTGTTCAGCGGACGCCAGATCCACTCGCCGTTGCCGGCATGGATCGACAGACCGCTGGAGTCGTGCAGTTCACGACGGTAGTTGAGGACTTTCGACGGCTGGTTGGCGCCGAACAGGAACATGCTGGTCAGCGGTGCGATGCCCAGTTTGCCGACCTTGTCACGCAGGAACATCTGCGCTTTGACGTCGACAATGGTGTCGCTGCCCGGACGCAGGATCAGACGATAGGCACCGGTGGCGCGCGGCGAGTCGAGCAAGGCGAAGATCACCAGATGCTTGTCGCCCGGCTTCGGCTGCTGAATCCAGAACTCGCGGAAACGCGGGAATTCTTCGCCCGACGGCAGCGCGGTATCAATCGCCAGACCACGGGCCGAGAGGCCGTAGGTGTGGCCCTTGCCGACAACGCGGAAATAACTCGCGCCGAGCATGGTCATGATTTCGTCTTGCTTGTCGGCCTTGTTGATCGGGTACAGCACACGGAAACCGGCATAACCCAGTTGTTCAGTGGCCTTAGGATCGAATTTCAGGTCGCCGAAATCGAAGCGGGTCGGATCGTATTTGATCTCTTCGACGGTGTTCGCCGTGATTTCGTTGATTTTGACCGGCGTGTCGAAGTGCATGCCCTGGTGATAGAAGGACAACTTGAACGGGGTCTTCTGATCAGCCCACTCAGCCTTTTCGGTGAGGAAGCGAATTTTTTGATAGTCCGCGAACTTCATGTCGCGGAACTCGTTCGGCAGGTTGCTGCGCGGGGCTTCGAACTTCTGCCCGGCCAGCTCTTTTGCCTTGGCCGATACATCGTCAAGATTGAACGCCCAAAGCTGACCGGCGCTGAGCAGGCACAGGAGCGCCGAGCCCGCTACCAGAGCACTTCGCATGCGTTTGGCAGACAATTTTGCTGCATTACAGGGACTAACAATCACGAGCAACCCTCGCCGAAAACAGATCAATAAACCAACGGCCAGATGAAGTGCCTGTAGGGTTTTCGGCAGTGAAAAACCGACCTTCCAGAACACTCTTGCCAAGTTGGCGAGCATTGTTCCGACTCCGCTGGGGCAAAATGATTCCCCAATCGGCTCCGGACAAGTCTCTACCTAAGTCAAAACGGACCAACGAACGCTGATCCCCGTAGCGCGCGATTATCTAGTAGCCCGCATGACAAAGCATCGGGGGTAACCAAGTATTTATCGCGAAAAATGCCTGTTTTCAGTCGAAACGCCCTTAAAAAGATGTTTCAAGCGCTTTCAGGTCTGTAACAGGAAGGTTACCGGGCCATCATTGACCAGGTGCACCTGCATATCCGCGCCGAATCTACCTGATGCCACAGTGCCATGCATCTGTTTCGCTTTGCCTAATAGATAGTCGAACAATTCCTCGCCCAGGGCCGGAGGTGCTGCGCTGGAAAAACCCGGGCGCAGCCCGCTCTTGGTGTCGGCTGCGAGGGTGAACTGAGAGACCAGCAGCAACCCGCCGCCAACATCCGCCAGGGACAAGTTCATCTTGCCCTCGGCGTCGCTGAATACCCGATAGTTAAGCAGCTTATGCAGAAGTTTGTCGGCGCTGGCACGCGTGTCGTCGGGTTCGACCGCCACCAGCACCAGCAAACCTTGATCGACCGCGCCTACCACCTCGCCCGCCACTTCGACCCGCGCGCGACTGACGCGCTGCAAAAGGCCCTTCATGCTTCTTCGGGCGGCAGGTCGAGCAGGCGTCGCGCCATGTTGCCGGCCGCACGCACCAGCGCATCGGTGATGCCCGGTTCGGAGGCGGCGTGGCCGGCGTCGCGGATCACCTGCAATTCGCTGTTCGGCCAGGCTTGATGCAGTTCCCAGGCATTGTCGAGCGGGCAGATCACGTCATAACGACCGTGAATGATCACGCCCGGCAAATGCGCGATCTTGCCCATGTCGCGAATCAACTGGTTCGGTTCAAGGAACGCGTTGTTGGTGAAATAGTGGCATTCGATCCGTGCAATCGACAGCGCGCGCTGCGGCTCGGAGAAACGATCGACCACCAGCGGGTTCGGCCGCAGGGTCGCGGTACGCCCTTCCCATGTCGACCAGGCTTTGGCCGCGTGCATCTGCGCAATCTGGTCATTGCCGATCAGGCGTTTGTGGAAAGCGCTGAGCAGATCGTCGCGTTCGTCCAGCGGGATCGGCGCGATGTAGTCCTGCCAGTAATCAGGGAACAGACGGCTGGCACCGGCTTGATAGAACCACTCGATTTCCTGCGGACGGCAGAGAAAGATCCCACGCAGGATCAGACCATGAACACGTTCCGGATGAGTTTGCGCGTAGGCCAGCGCCAGCGTCGAACCCCACGAGCCACCGAACAGCACCCATTTTTCGATGCCCAAGTGTTTACGGATGCGCTCAAGGTCGGCGACCAGATCCCAGGTGGTGTTGTTTTCCAGGCTGGCGTGCGGCGTGGAGCGACCGCAACCGCGCTGGTCGAAGGTCACAATGCGATACAGATTCGGATCGAAATAGCGCCGGCTCTGCGCGTCGCAACCGGCGCCGGGGCCGCCGTGGATGAACACAACCGGCAAACCCTCCGGTGAACCGCTTTCGTCGACGTACAGCGTGTGGGTGTCATCGACAGCCAGATCGTGCCGGGCGTGAGGTTTGATCTGCGGAAACAAAGTCTGCATTGCGCGCTCCGTAAGGGGTCGAGGTCATCCCTGGGGGGACTTCTATTATTCTGCCGTTGGGCATCATAAACCCGATTTACGTCAATGAGCATGCTCCGGAGCCTGATCGTTGATCGTTCCCACGCTCTGCGTGGGAATGCAGCCCGTGACGCTCCGCGTCACTGGACGCGGAGCGTCCCAAGAGGCATTCCCACGCGGAGCGTGGGAACGATCAAAAGATCGCAGCCTTCGGCAGCTCCTACAAAGGTGGATCAGCCGGTGTAGTGAGACTTTGCCCAGGCCAGATAGCCTTGTAGCAGTTCCTTGAGCACGACTTGCGTCGGCTCGGCCAGGTCGGCGCGATAGCGGAACGGTTCGAACTCTTCCATGTAGGTGCTCTGGCACAACTCCAGTTGCACGGCGTGGATGTTCTCGGCCGGGTTGCCGTAATGCCGGGTGATGTGACCCCCCTTGAAGCGGCCGTTGAGCACATGGCTGTAGTGGCTGTGGCCGGCGCAGATTGCTTCGAGCTGACTGGCCAGTTGCGGATCACAACTGGCGCCGTTGAAGGTGCCGAGGTTGAAGTCCGGCAGCTTGCCGTCGAACAGGTGCGGGATGATCGAACGGATCGAGTGCGCATCGAACAGCAACGCGTAACCGAACTCGGCCTTCAATCGCGCCAGCTCTTCTTGCAGGGTGCGGTGATACGGCGTCCAGATCTGCTCCAGATACGTCGCGCGTTCTTCCTTCGACGGTTCGTGCCCTTCGCGGAACAACGGAATGCCATCGAACAACGTCGCCGGATACAGCCCGGTGGTCGCCCCGGCGTATAGCGGCTTATCGTCGGACGGTCGATTCAGATCGATGACGAATCGTGAATACTCAGCCGCCAACGTGCTCGCGCCCAGCTCTTCGGCAAAGTCGTACAGCTGCGGAATGTGCCAGTCAGTGTCCGGCAGGCTTTTCGCGTCAGGGATCAACCCGGCTTCCACCGCAGGCGTCAGGCGTACGCCAGCGTGAGGCATGCTGATCAGCAGCGGCACGCGACCTTGTTTGAAGTTCAGAACCTTATCCACAACCGCTCTCCTACAGACTTGATTCGACGCCGTGACGGACGACGCGTTTGTCCAGATCACCACCCAGCCAATAGGCCAGATCCGCCGGACGATCGATGTGCCAGGCAACGAAATCCGCGACCTTGCCGACTTCCAGCGAACCGTGAGTGTCGGCCATGCCCAGTGCTTGCGCGGCATGAATCGTCGCACCGGCCAGGGCCTCTTCCGGGGTCATGCGGAAACAGGTGCAGGCCATGTTCAGCATCAGCCGCAACGACAGCGCCGGCGAAGTGCCGGGGTTGAGGTCGCTGGCAATGGCGATTTTCACCTTGTGCTTGCGCAGGGCGTCCATTGGCGGCAACTGGGTTTCGCGCAGAAAGTAGAACGCGCCCGGCAGCAGCACGGCGACGGTATCGGCTTCGGCCATGGCGATGGCGTCGGCCTCGTCCATGAACTCCAGATGATCGGCAGACAACGCCTTGTAGCGCGCGGCGAGGCTGGAGCCGTGCAGCGAGGACAATTGTTCGGCGTGCAGCTTCACCGGCAGACCGAGTTGTTGCGCGGCGATAAACACGCGCTCGACCTGCTCCGGCGAGAAGGCCAGGTATTCGCAGAACGCATCCACGGCATCGACCAGACCTTCGGCGGCGAGCGCGGGGAGCATTTCGTTGCAGACCAGATCGATGTAATCGTCGGCGCGATCCTTGTACTCCGGCGGCAGTGCGTGGGCGGCCAGACAAGTGCTGCGCACGCTGATCGGCAGCTGTTTTTCGAGGCGACGGATGACCCGGAGGATTTTGCGTTCGTTGACCAGATCGAGGCCGTAGCCGGATTTCATTTCGACCGTGGTCACGCCGTCGCGCATCAGGCTTTTCAGGCGTTTGGCGGCGCTGGCGAACAGCTCGTCTTCCGTCGCTTCACGCGTAGCGCGCACGGTGCTGGCGATGCCGCCGCCGGACGCCGCGATCTCGGCATAGCTGACGCCTTGCAGACGCTTTTCAAATTCGCCGCTGCGGTTGCCGCCGAACACCGTGTGGGTGTGGCAGTCGATCAGGCCGGGGGTGACCCACGCGCCTTGCAGATCATTGACCGCCGGGTATTCGCCGGACGGCAGTTGATTGCGCGGGCCGATCCACTCGATGAGCGCACCGGACGTCACGATGGCCGCATCCTCGATGATCGAGTAGACGCCTTGCGCCATGGTTGCGACGTGGCAGTGTTGCCAGAGGGTTTTCATCCCAAATCCTCGTCTTGTGATCGTTCCCACGCTCTGCGTGGGAATGCAGCCCGTGACGCTCCGCGTCACTGGACGCGGAGCGTCCCTTGAGGCATTCCCACGCGGAGCGTGGGAACGATCAGTGGGTGGGTTAAAGGCTAGGCAAAAGCTTCGCCGGAACCAGATCGGTCAGGCAGCGCGAAGCCAACAACTCAGTCGCCGCATTGATGTCCGGCGCGAAGAACCGGTCTTTCTCATAAAACGGCACTTCCTTACGCAGAATCGCTCGCGCCTGTTCCAGCTTCGCCGAGGTCTTCAGACCGTTACGCAGATCCAGCCCCTGCACCGCCGCCAGCCATTCCACTGCGAGAATCCCGCGCGTGTTTTCGGCCATTTCCCACAGACGCTTGCCCGCCGCCGGTGCCATGGAAACGTGGTCTTCCTGGTTAGCCGAAGTCGGCAGACTGTCCACCGAATGCGGATGCGACAACGCTTTGTTCTCGCTGGCCAACGCCGCAGCGGTCACCTGCGCAATCATGAATCCGGAGTTCACGCCGCCATTGGCCACCAGAAACGGCGGCAGTTGCGACATGTGTTTGTCCATCATCAGCGAGATGCGGCGTTCGCTCAGCGAGCCGATTTCGGCAATGGCCAACGCCATGTTGTCAGCGGCCATGGCCACCGGTTCGGCGTGAAAGTTACCGCCAGAGATCACGTCGCCTTCAGCGGCAAACACCAACGGGTTATCGGAAACCGCGTTGGCTTCAACCGCCAGCACTTCAGCGGCCTGACGGAACTGGGTCAGGCAGGCGCCCATGACTTGCGGCTGGCAGCGCAGCGAGTACGGATCCTGAACCTTCTCGCAATTCTGATGCGAATCGGAGACTTCACTGCGCTCACCGAGCAGATCACGATAAGCCGCAGCCGCATCGATCTGACCTTTCTGGCCACGCGCCGCATGAATGCGTGCATCGAACGGCGAACGCGAACCCAAAACCGCTTCAACCGTCAGACCGCCCAGCGCCAACGCGCCGGCAAACAAATCTTCACCTTCAAACAACCCACGCAGCGCGAATGCAGTAGAAACCTGAGTACCGTTGAGCAGCGCCAGACCTTCTTTCGCTGCCAACGTCAGCGGCGTCAGACCCGCGACTTTCAGCGCTTCAACCGCTTCCATCCACTCGCCTTTGTAGCGCGCCTTGCCCTCGCCCAGCAGCACCAGCGACATGTGCGCCAACGGCGCCAGATCGCCCGAAGCACCGACCGAACCTTTCAATGGAATGTGCGGATAAACCTCGGCGTTGATCAACGCGATCAGCGCATCGATCACCACGCGGCGAATGCCGGAGAAACCACGGCTGAGGCTGTTGACCTTGAGCACCATGACCAGACGCACCAACTCATCGCTGATCGGCACGCCAACACCGGCGGCGTGGGACAACACCAGCGAGCGCTGCAGGTTTTCCAGGTCTTCGCTGGCGATGCGCGTCGAGGCCAGCAGGCCGAAACCGGTGTTGATGCCGTAGGCGGTGCGGTTCTCGGCGAGGATCTGCTCGACGCAAGCGACGCTGGCTTCGATCTGCGCCGAGGCGCTGTTGTCGAGCGTCAGCTTGACCGGGTTCTGGTAGACGTCACGCAGTTGGGCCAGGCTCAGTTGGCCGGGAATCAGGTTCAGCGCAGTCATTTAAATGCTCCTTTTGAGAGTTTGTTATTAACTTGCCATTCGCTCCGGAGCATTCCGTTATCCGTCGCTTTCAGCCTTGTGGGCATCCGGCGCCTTGGCACGCTGGCAGGGTAGTTTTTCAATGCAAATTCGATAGAACGTTGTGCAGCAGATTCGGGTTTTTCAACACGCTCGCGGCGGCGGCAATATCCGGCGCCAGCCAGCGATCCTGATCGTAGGCCGGGACGGTTTCACGCAGCAGTCGCCACGCGCGGTCAGTGCCGGCGCCGAAGCGTTGTACCTTGAGGAATTCAAACGCCTGCGCCGCCAGCAGATATTCGATGGCGAGGATCTGCGTGCAGTTTTCCAGCGCGCGATGCAGCTTCAGCGCGGCGTTGGTGCCCATGCTCAGATGGTCTTCCTGCAAACCGGAAGTGATGTAGTTGTCGAGCACCGCCGGTTGCGCCAATTGACGGTTTTCCGCGCATAACGACGCAGCGACGTACTGGACGATCATCATCCCGGAGTTCACCCCCGGATTGGCCACCAGAAATGCCGGCAGACCACTGACATGCGGGTTGACCAGACGATCGAGGCGACGCTCGGCGATCGAGCCGATTTCAGTCATGGCAATCGCCAGCAAATCCGCCGCCATCGCCACCGATTGGCCGTGCGGATTGGCTTGCGACATCACCCGGAAATTATCCGGCGTGCCCAGCAGCAACGGATTGTCGGTGCAGCCGTTGAGTTCGGCTTCGATCTGCTTGATCGCATGGTCGAGTTGATCGCGCGCGGCACCGTGTACCTGCGGGATCGAGCGGATACTCAGCGCATCCTGAGTGCGAATGCCTTTGCTCGACGCAATCACTTCACTGCCATCGAGCAATGCGCGCAAATTGATTCCGACCTGCTGCATGCCCGGGTGCGGTTTCAACGCGATGATCTCGGCGTCGAACGCGTCGATCTGGCCGCGCTGCGCTTCGAAACTCATCGCACCGATGACGTCGGCCCACTGCACCAGACGCGTGGCATCGGCAATCGCCAGACAGCTGAGGCCGGTCATGCACGGCGTGCCGTTGACCAGGCACAAACCGTCTTTCGCGCCGAGTTGCACCGGTTGCAGACCCTCTTCGGCCAATGCTTGTTGTGCGGAGATAATCTGCCCGCGATAGCTGACGTTGCCGACGCCGAGCAGCGTGATGCCGATGTGCGCCATGTGCGTCAGATAGCCGACTGAACCTTGCGACGGCACTTGCGGGGTGATGCCACGATTGAGCAGCGCCAGCAGCCCTTCGACGACCCGGCGATGCAGCCCGGATTTGCCGTGGCTGTAGTTGTGAATGGCGGCGCAGATGATCGCGCGGGTCTGCTCGTCGGCGAGTACCGGGCCGACGCCGCAGGCATGGCTGAGCAAAGTGTTGCGCGAGAGCTGGCTGAGTTGTTGGTCTTTCAGGGAAACATTAGACAAACCGCCCAGACCGGTGTTGACGCCATAGGCGCGCTCGCCGCTTTCGACGATGCGCTGAACGATCGCCTGGGCATTTTCGATGCGCGCCCAGGTGTCGCTCGACAGCTCCAGTTGAGCGCCGTGACGGGCGACAGCAACCACGTCCTGCCAACGCAGAGGAGCGCCGGTGATAACGATTTTTTCAGCCTGGGACATCTAAAACCTCTTGAGTTAGATCGTTCCCACGCTCTGCGTGGGAATGCCGCCTGGGACGCTCCGCGTCCGATTTCTGCTCTGTGCAGGGTGACGCGGAGCGTCACGGGATGCATTCCCACGCAGAGCGTGGGAACGAGCGTCAGACCACTGCCGCACGCCGCTGCACAAACCGGTCAACGTACTCATCCGCCGGCGAATGCAGAATCTCGCGTGGCGTGCCGACCTGAATCAACCGCCCATCCTTGAGAATCGCAATCCGGTTACCAATGCGCACCGCCTCATCAAGGTCGTGGGTGATAAACACGATGGTCTTGTGCAACGTCTTTTGCAGCTCCAGCAACTGATCCTGCATCTCCGCGCGGATCAGCGGGTCCAGCGCACTGAACGCTTCGTCCATCAGAATGATGTCGGTGTCTGCCGCCAAGGCCCGAGCCAAACCAACACGCTGGCGCATGCCGCCGGAGAGCTGGTGCGGGTATTTGTTTTCGTAGCCCTTCAGGCCCACGGTGTTGATCCAGTGCAGCGCACGTTCCGCGCACATTTGCTTGCTCTCGCCGCGCACCTTCAGGCCGTAGGCGACGTTGTCGAGTACGGTCTTGTGCGGCAATAGGCCGAAGCTCTGGAACACCATGCTGATCTTGTGCCGGCGAAATTCGCGCAGGGCGTCCATGTCGTATTGCAGGATGTCCACACCGTCGACGAGGATCGCGCCGCTGGTCGGGTCGATCAGCCGATTGAAGTGACGCACCAGCGTCGATTTGCCGGAGCCGGACAGACCCATGATCACGAAGATTTCACCGGTGCCGATGCTCAACGAAAGATCGTTAACGCCGACCACGCAACCGGTTTCGCTCAACACCTGATCCTTGGTCTTGCCCTGGCCGACCATGGCCAGCGCATCCTTGGCGCGGTTGCCGAAAATCTTGAAGACGTTTTTGACTTCGATCTTGCTCACGGTTGCGTTGCTCATTTGCTCACCTCATGCCGTGGCCGACCATACGCCTGAGTAATGCGGTCGATGACCACTGCGAGAATCACGATCGCCAGACCGGCCTCAAGGCCACGTCCGACGTTGAGGGTCTGAATCCCCACCAGCACATCTTCACCCAGACCACGGGCGCCGATCATCGAGGCGATCACCACCATCGACAGGGCCATCATGGTGGTCTGGTTGATCCCAGCCATGATGCTCGGCAGGGCCAGCGGCAGTTGCACACCGAACAGTTGCTGCCAGCGGTTGGCGCCGAACGCGTTGATCGCTTCCATCACTTCGCCGTCAACCTGGCGGATGCCCAGATCGGTGAGGCGAATCAGCGGTGGCGCAGCATAGATAACGGTAGCGAAAATCGCCGGCACCTTGCCCAGGCCGAACAGCATCAGCACCGGAATCAGGTAGACGAAACTTGGCATGGTTTGCATGATGTCGAGCAACGGCATCAGCACCGAGCGCAGGCGATTGCTGCGCGCCGAGAGAATCCCCAGCGGGATGCCGATCAGCACCGAAATGATCGTCGCGACCATCATCAGCGCCAGCGTTTGCATGAGTTTGTCCCACAGGCCGACCGCGCCCACGAGGAACAACAAACCGACGATGACCGCAGTGGTCACCACTTTGCGCGTGGCGTGCCAGGCGATCACACCGACGATCGCCAGCATCAGCCACCACGGCGCTGCGCGCAGCATGCCTTCGAGGTTGACGATGGCCCACAGCAGCGTGTCGGAGATATGGCGGAACACATCACCGTAATTGGTGACTAGCGAATCGACCCAACCGTTGACCCAGTCGGCGATGGAAAAGGTAAAGCTCTCGGGAAACATAAGCGGCTCTCAATCAGAAATCTCAATCAAGCGTTTACGGCATATCTCCCGGCCTGCCTCGCGGTTAGCCGGGAGGTATCGACCTACAGCGCCGCGTCGATTTTCTTGGCTGCGTCGTCACTGACCCACGCATGCCAGACTTCAGGATGTTCCTTGAGGAAGATTTTCGCCAGTTTTGGCGACTCGATGCGTTCCTTGGCCATGCGACCCAGGTTCTGGTTCAGCAGGTCGATCGGCAGGTTGACCTTTTCCAGCACGGCGACCAGCTCCGGGGCTTCGTCGTGGAAGGTCTTGGACAGGCCGACCTTGATGCTCACGGACTTGTCGACGCCGGGTTTTTCTTCCAGTTTGACCAGGTCAACCTGGCCCATCAGCGGGGTTGGCGACCAGTAGTAGAACAGGATCGGCTCGCCACGCTTGTAGCTCGACAGCACTGCCGCATCCAGCGCCGGGCCGGTGCCTGGGCGGAAGTTGGTGTAGCTGTTTTCGAGGCCGTAGCTTTTCAGCATTTCGCTGTTGTCGAGTTCACAAGTCCAGCCGGCCGGGCAGTTGTAGAAACGGCCCTTGGACGGCTCTTCCTGATCCTTGAACACGGCGGCGTACTTGCCCAGATCGGCGATGTTTTTCAGGTCCGGTGCTTTCGGCTCCAGCTTGCGCTTGGCGTCGCCTTCGATCACGTAGCGCGGCACGTACCAGCCTTCCACAGCGCCCACCACAGGTGCGCCGACACCGACGACCTTGCCGGCCTTCTCGGCCTTGTTCCAGACCTCGCTGCGGCCGACCCACTCTTCGGCGAACACTTGAATATCGTTGCTGCTCAGGGCGTTTTCCATGGTGATGGAATTGCCCGGCAGGCTGTCGACCTTGCAGTCGTAACCTTTCTCCAAGACAACTTGCAGGACGTCGGTCAGCAACATGCCGCTTTCCCAGTTCAGGCCGGCAAATTTCACCGGTTTGCCCGATTCGCACCAGCCCGCGGCCTGGGTCGCGCCGGCACTGGCCAACAGGCCCATGGACAGCAATGTGGTCAGCAGGGTCTTGTTCGATTTCATTGTTGTGACGCTCCTAATCATGAATTGGCTTTCGGCAGTCAAGAGGCATCCAGCCCTGTCCACGTCCAAATCAGGCCTGCGCCGCAGCGCGTCCGGCCCCGCTTGTTTTAGGTTGTACAACGCTGTTCTGCTCGACCGGCAGAATCAGTTGATCGGGTACCGCGCTGTGCCATTTTTTCGCGCACACGTAGTAGACGACGGCCGGCAGCACCAGACCGATGATCCAGGAAATATCCACATCACCGAGGGCCGCCACCAGCGGGCCGGTGTAGAACTTGGTGGAGATGAACGGCAGCTGCACCAGCACACCGAACACATAGACGCTGATGCCGAGCAGGTTCCAGCGACCGTAGCGACCGTTCGGATCGGCCAGCGCCGGCACGTCGTAGCGCTCACGGGTGATGCAGTAGTAATCCACCAGGTTGATCGCGCTCCACGGGGTGAAGAACGCGAGCAGGAACAGGATGAAAGACTTGAAGGCACCGAGGAACGAATGCTGCCCTAGCAGCGCAATCAGGGTCGCCGCGCCAACGATCACCAGTACGAACACCAGACGCTGCATCCGCGTAACCGTCAGGTGGCCTTTGAAACCACTGATGATGGTCGCGATGCACATGAAGCTGCCGTAGGAGTTCAGCGTCGAGATAGTCACCTTGCCGAATGCGATGCTGAAGTACAGCAGCGCAGCGGTGGCTCCGGTGCCGCCCAGACCGACGATGTAGGCAACTTCGTGACCGGCGAATTGGCCGTTGGCCGAAGCCGCCGCGAACACGCCGAGGATCATCGCCACTTGCGCGCCGACCACTGAACCGGCACCGGCGGCAAAGAAGGTTTTCACCGCCGAGGTGTTGCTCGGCAGGTAACGGGAATAGTCAGCCACGTACGGGCCGAACGCGATCTGCCAGGAGGCCGCGAGCGACACCGCGAGGAGGAAACTGCTCCAGCTGAAATGACGGATTTGCAGAAGTGCGCCGACGTCGGTCTGGCTCATCAGCCGCCAGAACAAAAACACGAAGGCAATCACGCCAATGACACTGGCGACACGGCCGATCCAGTGGATCACCCGATAACCGAGCACCGTGACCACCACGATCACACTGGCGAAAATCAGGATGCCGACGCTGTCGCTGACATTAAACAACTGGCCCAGCGCTTGACCGGAAAGCACCGTCCCCGTTGCGGTGAAACCCAGGTACATCAGGCACACCAACACGATGGGAATCGCCGCGCCATACACGCCGAACTGCACGCGGCTGGAGATCATCTGCGGCAAACCGAGTTTCGGCCCTTGCGCGGCATGCAGCGCCATCACGCCACCGCCGAGCAATTGACCGATCAACAGCCCGATCAACGACCAGAACACATCACCACCGAGCACCACGGCCAAGGCCCCGGTGACGATTGCGGTGATTTGCAGGTTGGCACCCATCCACAGGGTGAATTGGCTGAACAGACGACCGTGTCTTTCCGCTTCCGGGATGTAGTCGATCGAACGCCTTTCGATCAACGGTTTGTTGCTTGCACGATCGGTGTTGACAGCCATGATTCAACCTCTGTGGATTGTTTTAATTGTTCACTGAGCTTCGGTAGGGCTGCTTTTCTGTGGGAGCGAGCTTGCTCGCGAATTGGCCAGCACATTCAACATCTGTGCTGGCTGACAGATTGCTTTCGCGAGCAAGCTCGCTCCCACATAAAGCCAAAGCGTGTTACTTGCCGCCGGTGATCATCGGCAAGTTCAGACCCTGTTCCTTGGCGCAGTCGATGGCGATCTGGTAACCGGCATCGGCGTGGCGCATGACGCCGGTGGCCGGGTCGTTGTGCAGCACGCGCGCGATGCGCTCGGCCGCCTCGTCCGTACCGTCGCAGACAATCACCATGCCCGAGTGCTGCGAGAAGCCCATACCAACGCCGCCGCCGTGGTGCAGGGAAACCCAGGTCGCGCCGCTCGCGGTGTTCAGCAGAGCGTTGAGCAGTGGCCAGTCGGACACAGCGTCGGAACCGTCCTGCATCGATTCGGTTTCACGGTTCGGACTGGCCACCGAGCCAGAGTCGAGGTGGTCGCGACCGATCACGATCGGCGCCGACAGCTCACCGCTGCGCACCATCTCGTTGAAGGCCAGACCGAGCTTGGCGCGCAGGCCCAGGCCGACCCAACAGATACGTGCCGGCAGACCCTGGAAGCTGATGCGCTCGCGGGCCATGTCCAGCCAGTTGTGCAGGTGCGCGTCGTCGGGGATCAGCTCTTTGACCTTGGCGTCGGTTTTGTAGATGTCTTGCGGATCACCGGACAGTGCCGCCCAACGGAACGGGCCGATGCCACGGCAGAACAGCGGACGGATGTAAGCCGGTACGAAACCCGGGAAGTCGAAGGCGTTTTCGACGCCTTCTTCCTGCGCCATCTGACGGATGTTGTTGCCGTAGTCGAAGGTCGGAATGCCTTGCTTCTGGAATTCCAGCATCGCTTTAACGTGCACGGCCATCGACTGCTTGGCGGCTTTGATTACAGCGGCGGGCTCGGTCTTGGCGCGGGCGCGGTATTCGTCCCAAGTCCAGCCGGCAGGCAGGTAACCGTTGAGCGGGTCGTGGGCGCTGGTCTGGTCGGTGACCATGTCCGGGCGCACGCCGCGCTTGACCAGTTCCGGGAGGATTTCTGCGGCGTTACCCAGCAGCGCGATGGAGATCGCTTTGCCTTCTTTGGTGTATTTGTAGATGCGCGCCAGGGCGTCGTCGAGGTCTTTGGCTTGCTCGTCGACGTAACGGCTTTTCAGGCGGAAATCGATGCTCACTTGCTGGCATTCGATGTTCAGCGAGCAAGCGCCGGCCAGGGTTGCCGCCAGCGGTTGTGCGCCGCCCATGCCGCCCAAACCGGCGGTCAACACCCACTTGCCGGTGAGGTTGTCGTTGTAGTGCTGGCGACCGGCTTCAACGAAGGTTTCGTAGGTGCCTTGAACGATGCCCTGGCTGCCGATGTAGATCCAGCTGCCGGCGGTCATCTGGCCATACATGGCCAGGCCTTTGGCGTCGAGTTCGTTGAAGTGCTCCCAGCTCGCCCAGTGCGGGACGAGGTTGGAGTTGGCGATCAGTACGCGCGGGGCGTTGCTGTGGGTCTTGAATACGCCGACCGGCTTGCCGGATTGCACCAGCAGGGTCTCGTCGTCATTCAGGTTGGTCAGGCTCTCGACGATTTTGTCGTAGCACTCCCAGTTACGCGCAGCGCGACCGATACCACCGTAAACCACCAACTCTTTCGGGTTCTCGGCGACTTCCGGGTCGAGGTTGTTCATCAGCATGCGCAGCGGCGCTTCGGTCAGCCAGCTCTTGGCGGTCAGCTTGTTGCCGCGGGCGGCACGGATTTCGACGTCGCGAAACTTAGTCATTTTGTTATCAGTCACGAAAGAGACTCCTCAGCGATCAATTCAAACCAACCCTGGCAGTGGGCAAGCAGCCTGTGCGCTTCGCTGCGCGACAAGCGAATCAGTGGACGCTGCGGAGAGTCTCGAACGACTCATACGCATACGTCTTTACTTGTACATACAAGCATATGCAATCAAGCGGCCAACTTGTTGGAGGGCTGTTCAAGAAAAACCGCGGGCAGGGCTGGAGAGCTTCTGAATCAAGGGTTCTGGCGTGGATGAAATATTTCGAGGGTATTGATGGAGAGGGTTGGGGATTGTTACGAAAGCGTGATTTTGCGCCACGCTGGGGCGTTCGGTAACAAGTTGGTGCGTGGGTTGGGAACATCCCAAAAGCAAAAGATCGCAGCCTTCGGCAGCTCCTACAGTGGGATTGAGGTACACCCTGTAGGAGCTGCCGAAGGCTGCGATCTTTTAAGATTTTTGAATCAGCGCGCCGTCAGCTCAATGACACAGCAAGCGGCATTGGTGGTGACTTCAACCAGTCCGGCGTTACCGTCCAGTTGCAGACAATCATGGCGACCGAGTTGCGATGCGGAATGACCAACCTGCACTTCCAGCAACTCACTGACACTGAACACCAGCACCGTCCCCGCCGAACTGAACAACCGCTGTTCACCGTCCAGCCACTGCAACCGCGCGCTGTACCGCTGCGGCGCGTAGATCAGGTTGAAGTCGCGAATCGCACCGCCGAGCAGCGTGCAGGAAACCTGGCTTTCACCGCTGAAGGCAAACGGGTCGAGCGGTAACAGCGGCCGCGTATCGTCGCCATCGACGCACAGAACCATGCCGTCACCTTGCAACACGGTGATCACTCGTTGGTAACCGGCGAAGGTGGAAAAACCGCCGGACTCGGCAATGTCGGCAATCGACAGGCGCCAGCCGAAACCATCCAGCCCGGCACCGGCATCACGGGTCATTTCCTCGGTGCTGCCGCCGCCGTTTTTCCACGGCATGCGCGGGTAGCCTTCCGCGCGTAAAACCTTCACTTCACTCATTTATGCTCTCTATTTATGAAACCGACCTTCCAGACGATGACGAGAACCCGGGTGAATCAATCGCGCCGCCGTCACCGGCTGACGCCCCGACCACGTGCGGCGACGAATCAGCAAGCAAGGCTCACCCTTCTCAATCTGCAGCAATTTGCATTCGGACGGCTCGGCCAGAATCGCTTCAACCACATGCTCGCCCTCGGTCAGCGGAGCCACTTGGTTCAGGTAGGCGTAAGGCGTTTGCAGGGTGAAGTCCTGCTTGAGGTATTCCGGCGCGACCAGCGCGTTGACGAAACGGTCTTCAATTTGCACCGGAATGTCGTTTTCGTAATGCACGATCAGCGAGTGAAAGACCTTCTGCCCTTCACGCATATCCAGCGCCAGCGCACGCTCTGAACCGGCGGCCTCTTCTTCGAGGGTGATCACCTGGCAGGTGTGGCGATGGCCACGGGAAGCGATTTCGTCGGCAATGTTGTGCACTTCGAACAGCGCGGACTGGCTCTTCGGTTCGGCGACAAACGTGCCGACGCCTTGCATGCGCACCAACAGACCGTCGGCGGTCATCTCGCGCAGGGCGCGGTTGATGGTCATGCGGCTGAAACCGAGTTGATTGACCAGCTCGCTTTCGGACGGCACGCGGTAGTGCGGCGGCCAGTTTCCGCTGTCGATCTGCTGGGTGATCATCTGTTTGACGCGGGCGTACAAGGGCGCCGGACTGTCGCCCATGTTCGCGGCCAACGGGGAGACTGGAGGCGGAGTCGGCACGGTTGATCCCTGTTCATTGGATGAGAGTGGCTAGCTTGCCGGAGTTTACCGGGCAGGCAAACGTCTGTATATGTATATACAAATAACACACGATGGGGTGCTGAACCATGTCCGCCTTCTTTGCCGAACGCGCGCTGCTGCCTAACGGATGGGCCAACAATGTACGTCTTGAGGTCAGCGCCGAGGGCCTGCTGACCCAAATCCAGGCCGACTCCACCGCAGATGGCGCCGAACGACTGAGCGGGCCGTTGCTGCCGGGGATGCCCAATCTGCACTCCCATGCTTTCCAGCGGGCGATGGCCGGACTGGCCGAAGTGGCCGGCAACCCGAACGACAGTTTCTGGACGTGGCGCGATTTGATGTATCGCCTCGTCGGAAAAATCAGCCCGGATCAGCTCGGTGTGATCGCCCGTCAGCTGTACATCGAAATGCTCAAGGCCGGTTACACCTCGGTGGCCGAATTCCACTATGTGCACCACGACAGCAATGGTCAGCCGTACGCCGATCCGGCTGAACTGGCGTTGCGTATCAGTCAGGCGGCGAGTGAAAGCGGCATCGGTCTGACCTTGCTGCCGGTGCTCTACAGCCACTCCGGTTTTGGCGGCCAGACGCCGAATGATGGCCAGCGCCGTTTTATCAACAGCACCGAAAATTACCTGAATCTGCAATCGCGTTTGCAGCCAATGTTGGCGCAGCAAAAGGCGCAGTCGCTGGGTCTGTGCTTCCACTCATTGCGCGCGGTGACGCCGCAGCAGATCAGCGAAGTGTTGGCGGCCAGCGACAAGCAATGCCCGATTCACATTCACATCGCCGAACAGCAGAAAGAAGTCGACGACTGCCTGAGCTGGAGCGGTCGGCGTCCGCTGCAATGGCTGTACGAGCATGCCGAAGTCGATCAGCGCTGGTGTCTGGTGCATGCCACCCACGCCAATCCGGAAGAGGTCACGCTGATGGCCAAGAGTCGCGCCATCGCCGGGCTGTGCCTGACCACTGAAGCGAATCTGGGCGACGGAATTTTCCCGGCGGTGGATTTCCTCGCGCAGGGTGGGCGCATGGGTATTGGTTCCGACAGCCATGTGTCGCTGAGTGTGGTGGAAGAATTGCGTTGGCTGGAATACGGCCAGCGTCTGCGTGATCAGCGCCGTAACCGTTTGTATGGCGCGGATCAGCCGATGGTCGGGCGCACGCTGTATGACGCGGCGCTGGATGGCGGCGCGCAAGCGCTGGGGCAGCCGATTGGTGCGCTGGAGGTTGGCAAACGGGCGGACTGGATTGTGCTCGATGGCAACGATCCGTATCTGGCGACGGCGAACGGAGACGGGATTTTGAATCGCTGGTTGTTTGCCGGAGGGGATCGTCAGGTGCGTGACGTTTTGGTCAATGGCCAGTGGGTTGTGCGCGATGGCCGGCATGCCGGGGAAGAGGACAGCGCCCGCGCGTTCACCCAAGTCCTGCGCGACCTTTTGGGCTGACACAAAACAAAAAATGTGGGAGCGGGCTTGCTCGCGAAGAGGTCGTATCAGTCGACTGAAATGTTGACTGATACACCGCTTTCGCGAGCAAGCCCGCTCCCACATTTGATCTGTGGCGATGCTTAATTCGAGGTCTTGGCCATCTGCCGATCTGACGCTCGCCAGATCAATCGCGTGGTGTCATAGCCTTGCTGACGCGCCTTGCTCAGCAGTTCTTCACGCACCACACCGTTAACGGTCGGCGTGCGCGACAGCAGCCACATGTACTTGCGACTCGGGTCGCCGACGATGGCGGTCTTGTAGTCATCGCTGACGTACAGCACCCAGTATTCGCCTTTCGCCACACCCGGTATCAGACGCGAGAACCAAGTATCGAACTCGACCCACAATTTGTCGGTTTTGCCCGGCACTTGTGGATAAGCCGTGCCCTTCACTTCTTCCCACTGCCATTGCGGGGTCAGGCAACGATTGAGCACCGCGACGTTGCCGTCAGGCTTGAGGGTGTAATGCGCTTCGGATTGCGCGCAGTCGCGCTGGAAGTACATCGGCAAACGCGCCAGCTCATACCAGGTCCCTTGGTAACGCTTGAGATTGACGCTGTTGACGGTCTTCGGCGCCAACGGATCTACGCCGGAAGTGGCGCAGCCGGCCAGTACCAGGCCGGCAAAAAGGACAAGCAATAACCGCTTCATTTTTCTTCTCCGTGGGCGCGAGGCCCCGGTTTACTTCAGGCCTTGGCCGGAAAACATCAGCACTTTGTCACCGGCGTACTGCACGCTGATAAAGCTGTTTTTGTCGCCCCAGGTGCAACTGGACATGCCGAGCGCGCCCGAGCAATCAGTCGGTTTGCCCAACAAGGTCTCCACTTCGGTCTTGGCCATGCCGGCCGAGAGCTTCGAGTAGTTTTCCTGATTGATCTTGCCGCAGGCGGCCAACAGCACGCAGAACGACAAAAGGGCGATAGATCGCAGCGACATGGTGTAACTCCTGGAACGGAAGGGGGATGGCATGGGGCCAACCAGAAGCTTAGAAGAGAAAAGTGGTGTCTGGTTCCCTCCCGGGACGCCTATTTATTGCTCCGCTCGTCTGGCTTTTGCCGATAAATCAGACACTTTGTCGCGCTTTTGAGCATTTCGTCGCAATTCGCAAAAAAGGCCTAATCTTTGGCGCGCCCCGGTCGAAACAAGAGCAGCGCAAAGCCTCCCTGTGTGGCAAATTGCCGCCCTTTCTTGATCAGCCCCTTCGCGGTAGCTCATTCGATGACCAGAAACATGAAATTCAGCCACAAGATTTTGTTGGCTGCCGCCCTCGTGGTGGCCGTTGCGTTCGCCTGTTTCATTTTCTTCAACGACTATCGACAGCGCGAAGCTCTGAGCACCAGCACCGAAGCGTCGATGCAGGAACTGGGCAGCCTGACCACCAGCAACATCCAGACCTGGCTGGAAAGCCGCATTCAATTGCTGCAATCGATGTCCCAGCAAGTGGTAGTCGACGGCAACGCCCCGGCCAGCCTCAAACGCATCATCGACCTGCCCGCCTACACCGGTAATTTCCAGCTCAGCTACTTCGGTGGTGCTGACGGCGTGATGTTCTCCGTGCCTGCCGGCAACCGCGCGCCGGATTACGACCCGCGCGCACGTGGCTGGTATAAAGCGGCGAACAGCGCGCAGCAGACCATCGTCACCGAACCGTACATCGCCGCCTCCTCGGGCAAACTGGTGATCACCGTCGCCACCCCGGTGCAGCGCCAAGGGCAGATGCTCGGCGTCGCCGGCGCGGACATCGACCTGACCAGCGTCAGCGCGATCATCAACTCGCTGAACTTCGGCGGCCATGGCCACGCGTTCATCGTCAGCGCCGACGGCAAGATCCTGATTCACCCGGACAGCAAACTGGTGCTCAAGACCCTCGCCGAGGCCTACCCGAACGGTGCGCCGAAAGTCACTCCGGGCCTGAAGGAAGTCGAGTTCGACGGCAAGACGCAGTTGATCTCCTTCACCCACGTCAACGGTGTGCCATCCGCCGACTGGTACGTGGCGCTGGTGCTCGATAAAGACACCGCGTTCGCCATGCTCAGCGAATTCCGCACCTCGGCACTGATCGCCATGGTCATCGCCGTAGTGATCATCATCGCCCTGCTCGGCATGCTCATCCGCGTGTTGATGCAGCCGCTGCTGACCATGGGCCGCGCCATGCATGACATTGCCGAAGGTGAAGGCGATCTGACCAAACGTCTGGTGATCCACGGCAACGACGAGTTCGGCGCGCTGGGCACCTCGTTCAACCGTTTTGTCGAGCGCATCCACACCTCGATCCGCGAAGTGTCCTCGGCCACCGGCCAGGTCAACGAAGTCGCCCTGCGCGTGGTCGCGGCGTCGAACTCGTCGATGTACAACTCGGATCAGCAAGCCACCCGCACCAACAGCGTCGCCGCCGCGATCAATCAGCTCGGCGCCGCCGCGCAGGAAATCGCCCAGAACGCCGCCCTCGCTTCGCAGCATTCGAGCGATGCGCGCAGCCTCGCGGTGGACGGTCAGCAGGTTGTGGATAAAACCATTTCGGCCATGCAACAGCTGTCGGCGAAGATCAGCGACTCCTGCGGCAACATCGAAACCCTGAACGCCAACACGGTGAACATCGGCCAGATTCTCGAAGTGATCACCAGCATCTCGCAGCAAACCAACTTGCTCGCGCTCAACGCCGCGATCGAAGCAGCGCGTGCCGGTGAAGCCGGGCGTGGTTTCGCCGTGGTTGCCGATGAAGTGCGTAACCTCGCGCATCGCACGCAGGACTCGGCGCAGCAAGTGCAGAAGATGATCGAAGAACTGCAGGTCGGCGCACGTCAGGCGGTCAGCATCATGACCGAGAGCCAGCGCGAGAGCGAAAGCAGCGTCGGCATTGCCAACCAGGCCGGCGAGCGCTTGGGCAGCGTTACTCAGCGTATCGGCGAGATTGACGGGATGAACCAGTCGGTGGCGACCGCGACTGAAGAGCAGACGGCAGTGGTTGAGTCGATCAATGTCGATATCAACGAGATCAACACGCTGAATCAGGAAGGTGTGGAGAACTTGCAGGCGACGTTGCGAGCTTGCTCGGATCTGGAGCAGCAGGCGGCGCGGTTGAAGCAATTGGTGGGTAGCTTCCGCATTTAAGTTCAAGGGCTTTACCCCCTCACCCCAGCCCTCTCCCCCAAGGGGGCGAGGGGGAAAGGGAGCAGATCTTCGCGCTGTTCAAACCTGAGTTCGACTCGATATCTCAGGTCGATGTATCAAGCCCAGACACCTCGGTCAGTCCCCTCTCCCTCCGGGAGAGGGCTAGGGTGAGGGCAAGCCTTTAAAACCGCGACCCAGGTTCGGAAAGAAACACCAACTCCTCAGCCGTAGACTCCCGCCCCAACAGCGCATTGCGATGCGGAAACCGGCCAAACCGTGCGATCACTTTCTGATGCCGTTCGGCATAATCCAGGTTATCGGCAAACACCGCGCGCTGCGCTTCCGGCTGTTCAGCCACCAGTTCGATAAACCTGGAAACGGCTTCGTTCTGCACCGCGAGGTTTTCGCAGTGTTCGAACACCAGATAAATGAACACTCGCTGGATCGGCTTCAACTGCCGATCAAAATCCGCGGCAATGCCTTGGGCGACGAGTTTCTGCGCGCGCAGATCACCGGAAAACGCTTTGGGGGTGTCGCGAAAAATCATTCGCGGCAATTGATCGAGCAGGAGCACCAGCGCCAGCCAACCTTCTGGACGTTGCGTCCACTCGGTCAATTCGCCGGCCAGGGCCTGATCGACAAAGACCCCGAAACGCGTCTGCGCTTCGAGGTCTTGGCTGTCTCGCTTACCGAACCACAACTTGCCCTTGTCAGCCGAAATGTCGTCCGGGGATTCGGCGTGTCCGAACCACCAATCGAGCAACGGCTGCCAGGGCGCGGTCATGGTTTATTCCTTGTGGTAAGCCGTCGCGCGGGCGACTTCTTCTTTCGAGCCGAGGAACACCGCTACGCGCTGGTGCAGGCCTTCAGGCTGGATGTCGAGGATGCGCTGGTGACCGTCGGTGGACGCGCCGCCCGCTTGTTCCACGAGGAACGACATCGGGTTGGCTTCGTACATCAGACGCAGTTTGCCTGGCTTGGATGGCTCACGGCTGTCGCGCGGGTACATGAACAGACCGCCACGGGTCAGGATGCGGTGTACGTCGGCAACCATCGCCGCGACCCAACGCATGTTGTAGTTCTTTTTCAGCGGACCTTCTTCACCGGCCAACAGTTCGCCAACGTAACGTTGTACCGGGGCTTCCCAGTGACGCTGGTTGGACATGTTGATGGCGAATTCCTGGGTCGATTCAGGAATGGTGATGTCTTCGTGAGTCAGCACGAAGCTGCCCATTTCGCGGTCCAGGGTGAAGCCTTTGACGCCGTCGCCGAGGGTCAGTACCAGCATGGTTTGCGGGCCGTAGATCGCGTAACCGGCGGCAACTTGCTGAGTGCCTGGCTGCAGGAACGCTTTCTCGTTCAGCGGCTCGTTCTGGCTCAGGTATTCGTTCGGGCAACGCAGTACCGAGAAGATGGTGCCGACCGGGGCGTTGATGTCGATGTTCGACGAGCCGTCCAGTGGGTCGAATACCAGCAGGTACGCGCCTTTCGGGTATTTACCCGGGATCTGGTAGGCATTGTCCATTTCTTCGGACGCCATGCCGGCCAGGTGACCGCCCCATTCGTTGGCTTCGAGCAGGATCTCGTTGGAGATCACGTCGAGTTTCTTCTGCACTTCGCCTTGGACGTTTTCAGTGCCCATGCTGCCCAGAACACCACCCAGGGCGCCTTTGGACACGGCGTGGCTGATTTCTTTGCAAGCACGCGCGACCACTTCGATCAGGAAACGCAGATCGGCAGGAGTGTTATTGCTGCGGGTCTGCTCAATCAAATAGCGACTCAGGGTAACGCGGGACATGGACGGCTCCGGTGGAATGGGGGGCTAAAAACCCGCGCAGTTTACAGGGAGTCTGAAACCGTAGCGAGCGAAGACGCCCGGTAACGTGCGTTGGGGTGTAATTGCCTGCATGAGACGTGATTGTCGGTGGAGAGTTCAGGTAGCGGATTTAGCGTAGTCCGAAATCCGACGAAGGCTGAGCGGTTTGGGGTATGTATTGACTGAGAGACCGCTTTCGCGAGCAAGCCCGCTCCCACATTGGATCTGCGTCGTTCACAAATCCAGTGTGGGAGCGGGCTTGCTCGCGAATGGCGCGCAGCGCCAGCCATTCTCAGTTGCTGGTTGGCGGTTTACGCAACAAACTAAACGCCATCGCCCCCAAAAACACCACACTCAGCAACAACACCGCCCACAAACCAATCTTCTTCCAATTGGTCTCCGCCACAGCCGCCGTCGTGGCCGTCGAAGTCTGCGTCGCCACCACTTCCCCCCCAACCACAGCCTTACCCCTGTCTCTTATA